>MTNL01000198.1 GCA_002010365.1 Candidatus Acetothermia bacterium JdFR-50
CCCCATATCCTACTCCAATACATTGGTTGGCGGGAAGCCGGCATGCGTTGGGTTCGACTCAACCCCGATTCCGCCTATGTGAGGCTCCTCTTTCACCGGGCCCCCCGGGCCACGGACAATCCGGCTGATGCCCGGGCTGATTGTACGAACATCGTTGGGATGCTCGAGCCCGAGGGCCTTCCGGACCCCCTCATCACCGCCGCGGCCGCCCTGGAATTGTCCGACCGGACCTATTACGGGAACTGGGTCCGGGACCTGAAGGAGGTGCTGGGGAGGGAAGCGGTCTGAGTACCTCCGCCCATTTTCCCTTCCCAGCTCCACGGTTCCGCTTAGGGCGCCTTGGGTCTGCCCCATGCCGTGGCCCGCCACCCCGGGGAAAAACCCTGACCTGCGATGAGAGCGTTTTCCCTCCCGTTTAAGGTGCTCCCCAGGGCGGGAGGATCCTGATCATCGATGCTTCCGGCGATGTGGTGTAGGAGCTCGTAGCCGGGCTTATGTTTCCCCACGGGGGCCGAACCCCTGTCCCTATGGGCAAAAGATCTCCCATCGTGGCCACAGGGAACGGCGTAGGGGTTGAGGTCTTCCCGCTGGAAATACTGGTTCGAGTTTCCCGTCCGTGGAACACATGATCGGCGGAGGACGACAGGGGGTTACCGGGGGAAGCTGTCTGGGTGCGCCATTGGGTCGATGTCGGCTGGTGGATGCCCGATGTCGGCCGCGTTGGAAGTGTGAGTTAGGTCCCCCTCAATGTATCCGGAAGCGGGAGGGCCATCCCTCCAGTGATGCCCCGGACCGCGGGTTGGGATCGGGGTTTCCTCCGGATTGGAAAGCGAGGACCAGAACACGTAGATGGACCCGTAAACTATCCTGGTGTGCTGCCATTGTTGAATTGTAAAGGAGAGAGTAGATGCGCGGTGTTTGCGTGCTGGTAATCGAGGTGACGCGGTCCGTGGAGGTCGCGGTGGGGAGTTTGGGGCGGATGCAGTTCGTGCTCGGGACCTACGCTAACATGGGCTCAGCGATGAAAGGCCTGGAGGCTTGGGCCCGGCGCCATCTGAGTGACCAAAAGGGACTTCATTGGCACGTGGATTATCTGCTAGCTACCCGGGCTCCCGGACCACCGTGGTCTACGGCATAGAGACGCCCGAAAGGATATGAGGAATGTCGCGTGGCCCGCGAGCTGGGGTCGGTATGTCGGAGAATTTTCCATTTTTCGGTTGCAGTGATTGCTCCTGCTCAAGCCACCTTTTTCGGTACGCTCCCGGAAAGCTGGTGCGGGTTCTTCACCATTCGGGCCTTGAAAAGCTGAATTTTGTGGGTTTCTCTTGACAGAGAATCTCTGTTGTCGTACTTAAATTTTTGTAATGATGCACGAAACCGGACCGCGGAAGGAGGTGGTGGGGCGAGAGTTCTTCTCGTTGTGGTTTTGATAGGCACCGCCTTGGCGACCGAGGCGGTGTGTGAACGGCGGAGCGAAGGCTCCGTTTTTATTTAAAGGGAGGTGATGTGGGGTGCGAAGAGATCCTCGGGTTGGAGTTTTCGTGGGCGTTATGGTCGCGCTCCTTTCCGCGTTCACCGTGGGCGCAGCAACGTTCAAAATCGCGGTGGGAATCGATCCCGATACCCTGGACCCCGCCAAGATGACCACCACCACCGTCTCCAACATGGTGGACTATATGGTCGAAGCCCTGGTGGATATAGACATAGAGGGCAAGGTGGTGCCCAAGCTCGCCAAGGCGTGGGAGGTCTCCGACGACGGGCTCTCCGTGACCCTGAAGCTTCGGTCGGGGGTTGTTTTCCACGACGGAACCCCTTGCGATGCCTCAGCGGTGAAGTGGAACCTGGACCGCCTTCTTGACCCGAATATCCGCGTGCCCATGCGGGCACCCTTCACCCCCATCGAGCGGGTGGAGGTAGTGGATTCCCTCACCATCAAGCTCGTGCTCAAACACCCCGCTCCGGCGCTAGTGGCGGCGCTCACCATGACCACCGCGGGAATCGTCTCCCCGGCCTCCATCGGCAAGTATGGGAACACCTACGACAACATAGTTCACCCGGTGGGGACCGGTCCTTACAAGTTCGCGGAGTATGTTAAGGGCCAACGGCTCATGGTGGAGAGATTCGAGGATTACTGGGGAAAAAAGCCCTATTACGATGAGGTTATATTCCGCATCGTGCCCGAGGCGGTCACCCGGGAGAGCCTGCTTTTGGCGGGCCAGGTGGATATGGTTATCCTCCCCCCGGTGGCAGACATTCCTGCCCTGAAGAACAACCCCCGGGTTAAGGTACTTCTTGCCCCCAGCGACCGCACCATCTTCATCGCTATCAACAACCTCCGTTCTCCCTTCGACGACGTGCGGGTGCGCCAGGCCCTGAACTACGCCGTGGACAAAGAGGCGATCATAAAGGGGATCCTGTTCGGAGCGGCCGATCCCATGGATGCCCCTATGGCGCCGAGCCTCTTCGGGTATTGTTCCATCGGAGGTTATGAGTACGATCCGGACAAGGCACGGGCACTACTGCGGGAGGCGGGCGTCGCGCCGGGGACCAAAGTGGAGCTTTTGACCCCCACCGGCCGTTACCTCCAAGATTTCCAAGCGTCCCAGGCCATCGCCGGCTATCTCCGGGATGTGGGACTGGATATATCGGTTCGCACTATGGACTGGCCTTCCTACGTGGCCACCATCCTGAAGCCTCCGGGGGAAAACACCACTCAGCTCCATTACCTCGGCTGGGCCCCCTCCTACCTAGATGCCACCCAACAGATGCTGCAATTCCACTCCTCCCAGTGGCCCCGCAATGGGCTCGCCACCTCCTTCTACAAAAACCCCAAGGTGGACGAGCTCATTGAGGCCGCCGACAGGGAGGTGGACCCGGGGAGGCGTGCTGCCCTCTACTGCGAGGCAGCAAAGCTGATATGGAACGATGCTCCCTGGATCTTCCTCTGGGTACAGCGCTTCCCCATCGTCCATTCGGCCAAGGTGACAAACGTCACTTACCGGCCTAACGAGAAGTTCTACGCCATCTACGCAGAGCCGGCGAAGTAAATCCACGGCCCCGGGGCGGGAAGGCCGCCCCGGGGCCCGTCCCAAGGAGGGCGGGTGGCGAAGGTAGCGCTGGTGAGCGGGAGCGTTATCGATGGGGTCGGGCTTGAGTCCATTAGGGGTGGAGTGCTCCTGATCGAGGACGGACGTATAGTCCGCGTGGCGAGGCGGGTCCCCCGGGGGTACATGAAGGTGGACGTGCGGGATTGCACGGTCCTCCCCGGGCTCATCGATGCACACGTTCACCTCTGCCTCGGCGGAGAGGTCAACTTCGAGACGGCGCTCTTACGTGATCCGCCGGAACTCATCGCCCTGCGGGCCGCGGCCCGGGCTCAGGAACTCCTCCGCGCAGGATACACCACCGTCAGGGACATGGGCGCCCCCGCCCGGGCGGTGATAGCCCTTCGCGATGCCGTCGCCGCCGGACTTCTCCCCGGGCCCCGGATCCTCGCTCCTGGGCGCGTCGTCACCGCCACCGGGGGACACGCCGATTTCGCCCCCGAAGGAGTGGTCCACCGCTGGGGACTAGGGCTCGTGGCCGATGGCCCCGACGGGGTTCGGCGGGCGGTGCGAGCCGAGATAAAGGCCGGGGCGGACTTCATTAAATTCTGCGCCACCGGTGGGGTTCTGGATCCCCAATCTGAACCCGGGCTGCAGGAGTTCAGCGAAGAGGAGATGGGGGTCTTGATCTCCGAGGCCCATCGGATGGGGAGAAAGGTGGCGGCCCATGCCCAAGGGGAAGGGGGGATCAAGGCCGCGATCAGGGCAGGGGTGGACACGATCGAACATGGGATCTTCCTCGACGAGGCGGCAGCGGAAATGATGCGAGAGCGGGGTGTATACCTCGTGCCCACGTTGTCCGCCTCCCATAACCTCTTGCGGGAAGAGGGCAAAGGTCTCCCTCCCCACGTCCTCCGCAAGGCGCGGGAGGTTCGGGAGGCGCACCTCGAGGGCTTTTCCTTGGCCCTCCGGATGGGAGTCCCCATCGTGGCCGGAACCGATTCGGGCATCCCATTTTGTCCCCACGGGGACAACGCCCTGGAGCTTGCACTTATGGTGAAGCAAGGGATGTCACCCCTGGAGGCGATCAAAGCGGCGACGAGCCGGGCCGCTGCTACCTTGGGTCTAGACGATGTGGGATCCCTCGAGCCCGGCAATATCGCTGACGTGGCGGTCGTACGGGGCGATCCTCTGGATGATATCGGCGTCCTTCGAGATCGGGCCCGGATCGCCCTTGTTCTGCAAGAGGGGAAGCCCGTGGCTGGAAGCGAACGAGAGCGATGGCCGGAATAGGTCCCTATATCGTGCGGCGGCTGTCAGCGACCCTGGTGGCGCTCCTCGGGGTCTCACTGATCGTATTCCTCATGGTAAGGGTCCTCCCCGGGGATCCGGCCCGGGTGATCGCCGGACTTTTGGCGAGCGAGGAGGAGGTGGCTCGGATTCGGACTCAGCTCGGGCTCGACAAGCCGCTTTATGTACAGTACATTCACTTCCTGGGATCCCTTCTCCGCGGGGATCTCGGCCGATCGGCGCGCACCTTCGAGCCCGTGACTCGGGAGATCATGCACCGCCTTCCCGCCACCGCTCTGTTGGCGGTGACGAGCTCGATCTTGGCCGCGGTCTTCGGGATCGGCGCCGGGACCTTGGCCGCTACTCACGCCAACACCTTCGTCGATTATTTCATTTCCACCACGGTACTTTTCGGGATCTCGATGCCAGTCTACTGGCTCGGCATCATGCTCATTGTGCTTTTTGCGATAAAGCTCCAATGGCTTCCCGCCGCCGGGGCTGAGGAACCCACGAGTATCGTCCTCCCCGCGATCACCCTAGCGTCGTTCTCCGTAGCGCTGGTGGTGCGGATGACCCGCTCCAGCATGTTGGAAGTCCTGCGCCGCGACTACATCCTCACCGCCCGGGCCAAGGGGCTTCCGGAGCGCAGAGTGATCCACCGTCACGCCATCCGCAACGCCCTTATCCCCGTGATCACCGTAGTGGGGCTTCAGTTCGGGAACCTGCTCGGCGGAGCGGTGCTAACGGAGTCGGTGTTCGGATGGCCGGGGATGGGGCTTCTGTTGGTGGAGTCCATCTTCTCCCGCGATTACCCCATGGTGCAGGGTATTGTTTTGGTGTTCGCGTTTTTGGTGGCGGCGGTGAACCTCCTCGTGGACATCGCCTATGCACTGGTGGACCCGCGGATCCATTATGCCTAAAGCTAAAAGATACGAGTTCTTGCGGCGACTTGGACATCAGCGGGCGGCGGTGATCGGGGCGACTATCATCGCCTCGCTGGCGTTGATGGGGATCTTTGCTCCTTTGATCACTCCTTATAATCCGGTTAAACAGGACCTCGTAAAGGTCCTTGTCCCGCCGAGCTCCGCTCACCCATTGGGCACGGACCACTTGGGGCGCGATATCCTCTCCCGGATTTTCTACGGGGCCAGGCTGTCCCTTTTCATCGGGTTCCTGGCGGTAGGGCTCGGGCTGGCGATAGGGGTGCCGCTGGGAATTGTGTCCGGTTATTACGGGGGCTGGGTGGACATCGCCATCCAGCGCTTGGTGGACATCATGCTCTCATTCCCCAGCTTCCTCCTCGCGCTCTCGCTGGTGGCCCTCTTGGGGGTCGGACTCAGCAACGTGATCCTGGCGGTGGGGGTTAGCACTATCCCTTCCTTCATCCGCCTCGCCCGGGGAACGGTGCTTGTGGTCCGCGAGCAGACGTACATTGAGGCCGCCAAAGCAGTGGGGACCGGGGACACCCGTATCCTCTTCCGTCACATCCTTCCCAACGTCACTGCGCCGGTGATCGTGCAGGCAACCCTGGGTCTAGGGATGGCGATTCTCATGGCCTCTGGGCTTGGGTTCCTGGGGTTAGGGGTGCAACCTCCTACCCCGGAATGGGGATCGATGCTGGGGGAGGGTCGGAATTACATCTTCAGCGCTCCTCACGTGGCCACTTTCCCGGGAATCGCCATCTTTCTGGCGGTGCTGGGTTTCAACCTCCTGGGGGATGGGCTTCGTGACGCCCTAGATCCCTACCTCCGACTCGCCTAACCCGGGTTCCGGGAGGGGGACACCGGGCTTTGAAGGACAAAGGCCTCGATTCAACCCGGCGGCAAAGTATTTAGGGAAGCACCTAAAATATTGGCGAAGGAAAAGGGGGACGATACCATTTCGGTGCGGGTTGTTTCGAAAAAAATGATCCTAGTAGCGTTAATCGTCGTCTGCGGTATACCGGCTGTGGGAATGGCTTCTTCGGTCCACGCTACGCTTATTAACCCCGAGAGGGATCTGGAATACTTGGGAGCTTTCAGGCTGCCCGATGAAAACTCCAATGGTACCTCTTGGTCGTATGGAGGATACGGCATGTGTTTCTACCCAGCGGGGGACCCTTCCGGCCCCGCGGACGGGTTTCCCGGATCCCTTTTCAGCATAGGACATCCTTATCAAGGCTACGTATCTGAGTTCGATATCCCCGCGCCGGTTATATCACCGCAAAAGGACATCTCCGTCCTCCCCAAGGCTTCGACCTTACAACCTTTCGCCGACGTGACCGGTGGCAGGCAAACAGGTGGGCTCACCGGCACGGTCCTCGGGGACGTCCAGTATTATCCTCGCCAGGGCGAACAGGAAGGCGACAAGCTCTATTGGGTAATGTACGAGTACTACCAACCGGAACCAGACGCCGCTTGGCATGGCTGGTGTGAGGTGGATCTCTCGGATCCGCGTCCACAAGGAACATGGAGGCTCGATGATTTCCCCGCTGCGGCGACAAGCAGATACCTGTTCGATATCCCCACCGAGTGGGCCGACAGATACACCCCAGGGCTCTACTTGGCGGCGGGAAGGTTCCGGGTGGTCAACGGAGGAAGCTGGGGGCCGGCATTGTATGCCTTCGGGCCCTGGAACGACGGCAACCCTCCTCCAAACGGAAGCTCCGTAACTGCGGTGGAGCTTCTGAAATACAATGAAGATCATCGGCTAAGAAACTTCAGCAACTCCGACGAATGGAGTGACGGCGCTTGGCTCACCGTAGGGAATAAAGCGGCCGTCATATTCGTGGGGACGAAGGCGCTGCGCACCCGCGCAAGTGGCCTAGAATATTACGGAGGCCCCGGGGTAGATGGGTGCGGTTATAAGGGGTACCATGGTGAACCCTATTACGGAGCAATCCTTTTTTACGACCCGTATCTCGTAGCAGAAGTGGCCAAAGGCAACCTACGGTCGGACGAAGTTCAACCGTATGCGGTGTTCAACGTGGACGATTACATGTTCCGACAAGGATGCCGGCGTTCCATCCTTGGAGGAGTGGCTTACGACCGAAAAAACCATTTGCTCTATGTTGTAGAAAGATATGCCGACGGATATTTCGAGAGAAAGCCCATCGTGCACGTATTCCGTGTCACAAACCGCTCCCGAAAGCCCGATACCGACCCGCCAACTCCTCCCACAAACCTCCGGATAGCCATGCTCACGCCCACGGAGGTGACCCTCGTCTGGGATCCCGCGGTGGATGACGTACATCTCGCGGGATACATCGTCTATCGCGATGGCGAACCCATCGCTACCACGGTCGAACCGACTTTTACTGACGACAAAGTCAATCCTGCTGCCACTTATATTTATGCCGTAAGGGCTTGGGATGCTCGCACCAATATGAGTGAATCCGCCTCGATTTGGGTGATCACCCCTCCGGGAACCGATGACAGACCGCCGATTATTTCTAACGTTCGCATCGTCGATATCACGCCGGCCGGAGCGGTGGTGAGTTGGCACACCGATGAGCCCGCCTCCACACACATTGAGTACGGCCCCAGAGGGGGCGAAATGGAGGTATTCACGGATCCGGTTTTGGTAACGGAACATAGGGTAGTCCTCAGCGGTCTCACGCCGGGAAGGGAGTATATATGCGCGATCTCAGCCACCGATGCCGCAAGAAATACGCGTATCTATGCACGCAAATCCTTCAGCACTCCCCGCCTCGGAAGTCCGGGAGGATTTGCTCCGGTGTTGAACTCCATTGGGGCCAAGAGGGTGTATGAAGGCGAGACTTTGGAGTTCACCTTGGAAGCTGAGGACCGGGACAGCGATGTTTTGATCTACAGGGCCCGAGATCTTCCATCGGGGGCGCACTTCGATCCCTTTACCCGGCGGTTTAGCTGGACCCCAAAGGTTGGAGATGCGGGAATTTACCATGTGAAGTTCGAGGTGACCGATGGTGTCTTTAGCGATAGCGAGGAGGTGACGATTTTCGTAATTCCTGCGCAACAACAGTGACGAGCCTAAACAGGTTCGTCACTTTTATTTTGCGCGTTCCAATTAATCCATGAGCACCGCTTGTCTCGTCGATCAACAACGCCTGATTTGAAGCCACAGGAACTTCCCCAGCAAGCGAGGTCGCCACAAAGTCTATCCGGGGGATAAGCCTCAAAAGGCTTTGGTTCGGATCCCAGTTTTCCGCTCAATTGCCCGAGCGATTCCCTCAAGCCGTGTCTTAGAGATAGGTCTTACAAATTCCTCCGCTGGTGGTCGCGACACCGAATACAGTTGGACTTCTTTGGGACGGATTTCCATTATTACTTCCGTCAACCTTTTCACTTTTCCGATGGAGACGTTCTCCACATGGGGTGGACCCCCTATCAGCATCACCTGTAGTATTACGTTCCGTAGTGCCTTGAGCCCTTCGATGATTCGTTCGAAGTTTATAGGCTCAATCGGTCGGTTGATCGTCTCAAAGGTCGCTTGATCCCCTGCATCCAGTTTCATCACGGGCCGATCCAGTTGCTGCAGGGCCGCTCGTATTTCGGGGACGTGGACGGTGGCCGAGGAGGAAAGGATGACCAAGGGGATCCCGGGAGCGTAACGGTCGCGCAGTTCCCGTGTCACTCGGATGACCTCGTTGAGCATGGGATAAAGCGTGGGCTCGCCGTTGCCGGAAAAGGTGATGGCATCCAGATCGCCTTGCGTTTTGAAGGCAATCTCCAGTTGTTTTGCCACTTCCTCGACGTCGGGTAACTCGTGGGCCCTTCCTTTAAGGCAATCTTTGTCCGTCGGGCCGTATTGACAATAGACACAATTGAAGGGACAGAGTTTACGATCTCCCGGGAGCAAGTTGATCCCTAGGGAGCGGCCGAGGCGGCGCGACCGCACCGGCCCGTAAATGATCCCCTGTTGCAGCGGCAGATGCTTCATCGCCATCCTACGGTGATCTTCGTGCCTAACACGGACAGTTCAAGGCACAAATGTTGCCGGGATGCCAGTTTTTCATCAAAAGCACCTAGCACGTTCGTCTTAAGAATTCCAGGCGCAGCCGCGGGAATTCCGGATCCTCTTGGATCACACGGAAACCATGTTTGATGTAAAGCCCGACGGGGCCAGAGGGGTTATCGGGACTGCCGCGGCGGGCGTAGGTCTCCACCGCCGCGATCCCCCGCCTCCGCAGCTCCTCTGTGATCTTAGAAAGGAGGAGGCTCCCCAGGCCACGCCGACGCCGGTCCGGCGCCGCGATGAAGAGACACGCGAGGAGCACGGCATCCCCGCTCACCGGTCCGGCGGGGTACTCGGCCGCGGTGGGGAGGAACCGGGCCGGGGCGTACTGGGCGTACCCGATGGGCTCGCCGTCCTGGTACAGGATCTTGTCGCAGCCGCCCCATTCCCCTCTTACCTGGCGAAGCCAGGCACGCTTCCGCGCCAGGGCCTCCCCCTCCGCCGCCTCCCCGGGATCCGGTTCCTGCCAGTATAAGCACCACCCGTAGCCCCTCGATCCCCCTCCCCACTGCGGCGCCCCCGGGAGGTTCGCCTCCGTGAGCTCCTCAATCCACACGCCCATGGTCCCATAACTATAGCGCCAGGCCGCCCCGGGGGTTTGATCTCGGTAAAAAAGGGGGCCTCGTTTCCTAAACCCACGGGGAGGTGAGGCGGATGCGCGGCAGATCCGTGTTTGTCCTCTTGGGGTGTGTCCTCCTTGCGACCTGTGCCCTCGCAGGGTGGCGGACCGTAGAGACGGAGCGCGCCCCCTGTCCCCGGTTTGGCCATACCCTGGTGAACGTGGGCGGACGGTTCCTCCTCTTCGGTGGCCTCGGCGCCTGCAGCCCCCAGGACCTGTTCAATGACCTGTGGGAATACAACCCTGCACTTGAGGATTGGGAGGAGATCACCCCGGTCACGCTGCCCCCGCCGGCGCGCAAGGGCCACGCCGCCGTGGCCCACGGGGGCAAGATGTACGTCATCGCCGGCTTCACCGAGGAGAGGAATGGGAAGCCTGGTTTCCTCAACGACGTCTGGGCCTACGATCCCGCGGCGCACGCCTGGGAGCGGGTCCCCACCCGCGGGCCGGGGCCCGCGCCCCGCTCGGCCCCCGGGGCCGTCTCCTGCGCCGGGAGGATCTGGCTCCTGGGGGGCTACGGGGAGGAAGGGCCCCTGACCGACCTGAGGGCCCTGGACCCCGAGTCCGGGACCTGGGAGCGGCGGGCCGACTTCCCCGGGAAGCGGCTCGGCCGGCCCGCGATGTCCTGCTCCGGGGGGCGGATCGTGGTTTACGGGGGGAGAGACGCCGGATAGGATCTGGTTCTACGACGTGGATGGGGATCGATGGAGCTACCGGGAGACCGGGGACGGTCCCCCCGCCCGCTCCTGCTTCGGCTGGGTCCCGGTGGGGGACGGGCTCGTGATCTTCGGGGGCTTCTCCACCCTTGGGGAACTCCTCGCCACCACGTCCGCCTGGGAGAACCTCCTCTCCCTCCCCTACGGGCTCGGCTGTCCAGCCGCCACGCTCCTGGGAGAGCAAGACGTACTCCTCTTCGGGGGAATCGAGGGAAGGGAGCGGTTCTCAGGCGAAACGCTGATCTACGAGCCCTGAACCGAGGACCTCTCCGAAGGCACATTCCGGTCAGGAACTTCCATAGGGAATCGGGG
>MTNL01000097.1 GCA_002010365.1 Candidatus Acetothermia bacterium JdFR-50
ACCAGGTACCCCTCTCCCGCGGCCCGGGCCGCGGCGAGGAGGGCCCGCCGGAAGGCTTTGCCGTCCTCGATGCGGTGGTCCGCTGGGAGCATGAACATGATCCCCTCGGGGTCCCGGACGCCGAGGAGGAAGGCCGCCAGGCCCACCGCCGGTGCGGTGTTCTTGCCGAAAGGCTCCACGATTAGCTGGCCCCGGGTAAGCTCCAGATCGGCCCCGATGGTCTCGGCCAGCTCCCGGATGGCCACGACGTAAACCCGGTCCTTTCCCACCAGCGGAAGGACGCGCTCGTAGGTGGCCCTGATCAAGGTCTTTCCCTCGCCTCCGAAGCGGAGGAATGGCTTCGGCCGCCAGAGGGTCGCCGGCCAAAGCCTCTCCCCTTTACCCCCGGCCAATATCACCGCATAGAAGTTTCCCATTACTACCCCCTGTTCCGTGAATTCTCTGAGGGCTCAGCTCGAACCGAGGAGCTCGAGGAGGATCTGGGAGAGCTTCTTCGCGTCGGCCCGGCCCCCGCTTTTGCGCATGGCCTGGCCCACCAGAAACCCGATGGCCCCCTTCTTCCCGGCGCGAAAATCCTCCACCGCCTTGGGGTTCTCCGCCACTACCTCCTCGGCCAGCCGTCGAAGCTCCCCCTCGTCGGAGAGGAGGGAAAGCCCCCGCTCCTCCACGATCTCCAGCGGATCCTGTCCGGAGGATATTGCTTCCTCCAACGCCTCCTTGGCGTTGGTACGGGAGATCTTCCCCGATTTGACCGCCGTGATAAGCCGTCCCAACGCCTCGGCCCCTATTGGGGGTTCCTCGTCCCTCCAATAGCGGAGGATTTCCGAGAGGACCCAGCTCGCGGCCTCCCGGGGGGAGCCGCAGGCGCGGGCCACCTCCTCGAAGTAGTCGGCGCGCGCAGGCTCCTCGATCAGAATCGTCGCATCCTTACGCGAGAGCCCATACTCTCGCATGAAGCGTTCCTCTCGCTCCCACGGAAGTTCCGGCATCTCCTCCCGCACCCGCGCGAGCCAGTCCGGAGTTACTACCAAAGGCACGAGGTCGGGCTCGGGGAAGTAACGGTAGTCATGGGCTTCTTCCTTAGAGCGCTGGAGCACCAGTGTCCCGGTGTGCTCGTCCCAACCGAAGGTGACCTGCTCCACCGGCCCGCCCCGTCCGAGGAGCTCCCGCTGCCTTTTTTCCTCCGCTGCCAGGGCCCGCTCCACCGCCCGGAAGGAGTTTAGGTTCTTTATCTCCGTTTTGGTGCCAAGCTCGCCGTCGGCGGAGACGGAGATATTGGCGTCGCACCGAAGCTCTCCCTTTTCCATGTCGGCGTTGGAAACTCCCAGGTGCCGCAGGAGTGTTCGCAGGGCGCGGAGGAACTCCCGAGCCTCCTTCGGGGAGCGGATGTCGGGCTCGGTCACGATCTCCACCAGAGGAACTCCACAGCGGTTCATGTCCACTAGGGCCCCCTCGTCGGTGTGGATGAGCTTCCCCGCGTCCTCCTCTAAGTGCATCTCGTGGATGCGGACGGAACGTCTCTCCCCATCCATCCGGAAGCTTAGCTCGCCCCCGAGGGCTAGGGGAAACTCCCGCTGGGTGATCTGGTAGCCTTTGGGGAGGTCGGGGTAGAAGTAGTTCTTGCGGTCAAAGCGGGAAGTCTCCTGCACTTTCGCTCCCAACGCCAAGGCCACCCGCAGGGCGAGCTCCACCGCCCGCTCGTTCAGGACCGGAAGCGCTCCGGGCATCCCCAGACACACTGGGCAAGTGAGGGTATTGGGGGGAGCAGCGAAGTAATCGGCGTTGCAGCTGCAGAAAAGCTTTGTTCTCGTTCTTAGCTGTACGTGTATCTCAAGGCCGATTACCGTATGCATCAGGCCCAAGTATACCCTAGAAGGTCTTTGTCCGTAGCTGAGCAAAGGGCGTTAAGAAGGGGTCCCGGCGCCTTTCTTGTTTTTCAGCCTTCGGCCTTCCCAGCCGTGATCTCTATCCTCAGACGCACATGGTTACCATCACCGAAACCGATCCAAAGGTCGTAGATCCCGGGCTTGCGTTTTGCCGTGGGATAATAGATCCGGTATATGCCACTGTCGGGATCGTAGGGGATGGCCAGCCAGTCCCAGATCACGTGTCGTTCCCTCGTTCCCTCGAACTTGACTTCGGTTACAGTCAACGAAGGCACCCCGTTTGGATAAACTTCGTCGAAGTAGTCTTTAAGGGCGAAGGAAATTCCGATTAGGTCCCCATGGGCGTAACGGGCGAAAAGGAGTAGGCGCCCCTTGGGCTCCCGTTCATCAGGGGGTAGGGGGTTGTCAAGATAGGTATTTTGGACGCCCATGGGCACAACTTTGTAGACCACCTGATAATTCACTTCTACCACCGTCTCATTTCCGGCCTTATCCACGGCCTTCACTCTGAACTCGTGGAACCCCACGTCCTCTGTGAGGATTTCCTCTCCGAACAACCTCGTAGCCTCCGTGGTTGCGATCCCTGAGAGGGTGTCAAACGTGTACCAGTTGGCTTCAACAGGTTGGTGAAGGAAATATTTCGCCCCGTCCTCGGGCGCCTCGACGAAAACCACGGGTGGTGTGCGGTCGATCTTTATCTGAATCACGTGATGAGGTGCTTCTACATTATCGGCATTATCCGTGGCCCAGTATTCCAAGACGTAAACTCCGTCCTTTCCGAGCTGAATTTGGACTGTATCTCCCATCACCACATGTTCTTCTCCGTTCAAGATGTAATGAATTGCTTTCACCCCGCTTCCGTCGTCCTCCGCGGTAATGGTGAGGGTCACAACGGTGTTATTCCAGCCCTCCGCATTGGGAACTGGATCGATCTCGTGGGTCGATACCGGAGGAGTTGTATCACCGGCCGCCAGGGCAGTTAATCCTAGCAGAATTACAAAACCGGCGGAAATCAGAAAGCGCACTATCCATCACCCCCACAAACTATTATAATCCGCACCATTCAGTTACCAAGGCTTCGATATCGGTGGGCTGAAGGGATCGACACGTGTAGGGAATTTTTTGGCCGAGATGAGCCACTGCCCAGAGCAAGCGTTCATAGGTAACCCGACCTTCCCGAGAAAGGTCTATCTCGCCACGCTCAACATCCCAATGGCGGACAACCTCTATAGGCTCGAGACAATGCCATACCTTTATTTTCAACGTTTCCTGTTGATCGAAGGGCAAAAATTTCACGGAAATGGAATAAATCCCGGCCGCGGCATTCGGTATCTTGAAGACCAGCGGTATCCTCTGAGAAGCGCCCGCATACGCCGGCAAGGGACAAGGAAGCGTTTCCCCGCATGGCCCGAGTATCTGTACGTTCCAACCTTCGGGCAGCACGAACTCGAGGTTGAGGTTCGGGATCTCCTTGGAAGAGTGCACCTCGAGGATGATCAAGAAGGAATGGCCAGGCAATGCTGTCGGAGCTGTGGATTCGAAATAGGCCACGAAGCCAGTTGCAGGTTGAGGGTTGGAGGTGGAAGCTGTGGCCACGGTGGACTCACCCTGAGCTACGACATCCCCCGGGGCTACCCCCACCCCTAATCCTACAGCGATGACAACGGCCCGCAAAAACAACTTTTTTATGGACATGATTCCCCCATCAGTACGCGAATCCTGTGCTGATTTTCTTCGAACAACGATGTTTGAAGTCCACGTTTTAGATTATACTTCACGTACGAAGTGAGAAGGTGTGATGGAAATTACGCTAATTGACATTCCGAACCGAAGGGGTGACAAGGATGAGAAAACCAGCGATATCGCTTGTGGCTCTTGCGGGGCTCCTTTTGCTCGGGGGTTGTGCTTTCTTCAACCCGCAAGAGGAGCCCTTACGGGCGGTGATTTACACCGATCCCCAACCGCCTCGGGGGGATCCTCCCCTTGTGGTTGAGTTCTCCGCCGCTGGCTCGAGTGGAGAGATCGAGGAGTACATGTGGGACTTCGGTGACGGGCAGACCGCGCGGGGACGGGTGGTCTCCCACGTTTACAACGTCCCAGGCAATTACGAGGTGACCCTGCGTGTGATCGCGACCAAAGGGGAGGATACCGCCCGCGTGACCGTGCATGTCAACTCCGCCTTGCCCGTGGTGGAGTACTTCCGGGTGGATCGCTGGATCGTCCACGCCACTCACGCCGTGTACTTCTACGCCGGGGCCTACGACCCCGACGGTGTGGTCCGGTTCTTTCATTGGAATTTCGGAAACGGCGAAACCGCCACTTCCTCGAGCGGGGACATTTCTTACACGTACGAATCACCGGGGACCTACATCGTTACGTTACAAGTGGAAGATGACAATGGGGATTTGTCGGAACCCGCCACACTCCAGATCCAGGTCCTCCCACCGTGCCCCTGTGACTAGGGGAAGGATCGGGCTGGAGTTACCGGATATAGGCGAGAGCCTTCGGGATTTGGTCCGTCAAATCCCCCCGGGACGGGTGACCACTTACAAAGCCTTGGCCGAGGCCCTGGGGGATCCGGCGGCGGTTCGTTTCGTAGCCGCGTGGCTTGCTGTCCATGCCGATGAACTTCCGGTGCACCGGGTGGTGCACGCCTCCGGCGCCGTGGGAAAGGCCGAGTTCTCGGAGCCGGAAACATTTGCGGAGAAGCTGCGGCAAGAAGGGGTCAGAGTCGAGGGCCTTAAGGTTACCCCCCTCATCCGCTATTTCTTCGCGGGCTTTGAGACGGAAAAACCCCTGGAACGGTTGCGGCGTGAGCAGGAGGAGATCGCTCGCAAGATAGAGCTGAGGCCGTTGCCCGAAGGTGTGGAACGGGTGGCCGGCCTCGACGCGGCGTATTTGGATTCGGAAGGGATCGGGATCTATGTCCTCTGTGATGGAAAGGGGGAGCCCATCGACTACGTGGAGGTCCGGCGGGAGGTACGCTTTCCCTATATCCCCACCTACCTTTCCTACCGGGAGCTCCCCCTGTACCTCGCCGCGGTGGAGGAGTCCGAAGGGAAGGGGCTTGCGGCGGACGTGATCCTGGTGGACGGAAATGGGATCCTTCACCCCCGCCGGGTGGGGATCGCGGCGCATCTAGGGGTATTGCTGGGGAAACCCACGGTGGGGGTGGCGAAGCGGCTCCTCTGCGGTGAGGTGAACACCGAGGGCATGGCTATCGGGGAGTGGCGGCCCGTGGTGTTGGATGATGAAACCGTGGGGGCGGCGATGCGCACCGCGCGCAACCGCACGATCTTCATCTCCCCCGGGCACCTCGCCGACGTCCGAAGCTCCGTGGATCTCGTGACCTCGCTGCTGGTGGAGCATCCCCTGCCGGAACCCCTCCGCTGGGCCCATGAGTTGGCGACCGAATCCCGAGGTCCCCGTTGATGTCGGCTCGTAAATTATTACTCAAGAGTCTTGAAAAAGGCCCTCCGGGGCGGTAGCCTTGCGGTGCTATGGCCATATTGGAAGTGCGGGATTTGATCGTCTCCGTGGAAGGCAACCGGATATTGAATGGGGTTTCTTTCGCTTTGGAAAAAGGCAGAGTTCATGCCTTGATGGGCCCCAACGGTTCCGGGAAATCTACCCTCGCCTTTGCCTTGGCCGGGCATCCGGACTATACGGTGGAGGGAGGGCAGATCTTGCTCGAGTCCGAGGACATCACCCGATTGCCGGCCTATGAACGTGCGCGGCGGGGACTTTTTCTTGGTTTTCAATACCCCCCGGAAGTGGAGGGAGTGAAGCTGCGGGAGTTCCTCCGATTGGCGGCGGCGAATTGCCATGCACCCTTCTGTGAATTCCAGAAGCTTTATCTGGAATCCCTTACCTATTTCCGCATGGAAGAGCTCGGGGAGCGGGAGCTCAACGTGGGTTTTTCCGGAGGGGAGAAGAAACGTTCGGAGCTTTTGCAGATGAGGGTTCTCCGCCCTAAAGTCGCCCTTTTGGACGAGCCCGATTCGGGGGTGGATGTGGACGCACTCCGTCTGATTGCGGCCGGAATCGAAGAGGCCGCCCGGTTGGGATCGGCGGTCCTGCTCATCACCCACTACCCGCGCATCCTTGAGCATCTTCCCCTCTCGCGGATCTTCGTGCTCGACGAAGGGAAGATCGTGAAAGAGGGGGGACCGGAACTCGCGTGGGAGATAGAGCGCAGGGGCTACGAGGCGGTGAGAGGATGAAGAGGACCAAGGCGGGCTTGACGGCCGAGTTGATAGAGGAAATCTCCCGGGAGAAGGGGGAACCGAAGTGGATGTTGGAGCAACGCCTCCGGTCCCTGGAGGCCTTCCGTCGACTCCCCATGCCCCGGTTCGGCCCCGACCTCTCGGAGGTGGATTTCGATGAGATCTTCTATTACCTCCGCACCGTGGAGCCGGTGACGAGCTGGGATGAACTTCCCGAGGAGATCAAACGCACCTTTGAGGAGCTGGGGCTTCCCGAGGCGGAGCGAAAGGCCTTAGCCGGTCTCGGAGCCCAAGTGGATTCCGAGGTGGTGTATCGGTCCATCCTGGAGGAAGTCCGCGCCCAAGGGGTGATCTTCACCCCTATGGAGGAGGCGGTCAGGGATTACCCCGAGCTCGTGCGAGAACACTTCATGCGGGTCATCCCCCCCGAGGACAACAAGTTCGCCGCCCTACACGGGGCGGTCTGGTCCGGGGGAACCTTCGTCTGGGTGCCCGAGGGGGTGGAGGTGGCGATCCCTCTCCAGGCCTACTTCCGCATGCAGACGCAAGGAGTCGGGCAGTTCGAACACACCCTCATCGTGGCCGAGCCCGGGAGCTCGGTGCATTACATCGAGGGGTGTTCGGCTCCTCGGTACAGCAAGGTGGCGTTGCACTCGGGGATGGTGGAGATCGTGGCCAAGGAAGGGGCCCACGTGCGGTTTACCACCATCCAGAACTGGTCCCGCAATGTTTACAACCTCAATAACAAGCGTGCAGTGGCATATGCGGGGGCAACGGTGGACTGGGTCTCGGGGTCCCTGGGGAGCAAGGTCACCATGCTCTACCCCTCCACCGTGCTGGCGGGCAAGGGAGCCAGAACGGAGAACCTTTCATTCTCCTTCGCCCGGGATGGGCAGTGGTTGGACCTGGGGGCCAAAGCGATCCACCTGGCTCCGGATACCTCCTCGCGCCTCATCTCCCGGTCGGTGGTCAAAGGGAAGGCCAAGAACGTCTTCCGAGGTAAGCTCTTCGTTGCCCCGGAAGCCAGGGGTGCCAAGGGACACGTGGAATGTTCCACCCTGCTCCTCTCCCCAGAGGCCGAGACGGAGACCATCCCCACCCTGGACGTGCGCAACCACGATGTGGAGGTGGGCCATGAGGCCACGGTGGGCCGGATCTCCCGGGAGCAGCTTTTTTACCTCATGTCCCGGGGTTTGGAGGAAGCGGAAGCCATGAGCCTCATCGTGAACGGCTTCGT
The DNA here is from genome assembly GCA_002010365.1 of Candidatus Acetothermia bacterium JdFR-50. Taxonomy (GTDB): domain Bacteria; phylum Bipolaricaulota; class Bipolaricaulia; order Bipolaricaulales; family Bipolaricaulaceae; genus UBA3571. The sequence continues at coordinate 7,350 of MTNL01000097.1, forward strand.
GTCCCCTATTCTCAAGGAAATACCCTTCGAATACGCCATAGAGCTGAAGCGCTTGCTAGAGATGAGCTTCACGGAGGCGATCGGATGAGGAATGTGTGTGACGATTTTCCGGTGCTCCAGCGAGAGGTGAGCGGGCGCCCTCTGATCTACTTGGATTCAGGGGCTACATCTCAGAAGCCGAAGCAAGTGATCGAGGCGGTGGCCCGTTTTTATCGGGAGACGAACGCCAACGTCCACCGAGGGCTTTATCAACTGGCGGTGGAGGCCACCGAGCTTTATGAAGAGGCCCGCGGGAGGGTTGCGGCGTTCATCGGTGCCCACCCGGAAGAGACGATCTTCACCCGGGGGACCACCGAGGCCTTGAACCTCCTCGCTTATTCCCTGGGCGAGATCCGAGTGGGCCCCGGGGATGAAATTCTGGTGACGGTGATGGAGCACCACGCGAACTTGGTTCCGTGGCAGGTTTTGTCCCAGCGTAAAGGGGCAATACTCCGCGCCGTGGGGATCACCTCAGAAGGGGAGTTGGACTTGGAGGATTTCCGCCGAAAACTGACGTCCCGGACGCGGATCGTCGCCGTCACCCATGTCTCCAACGTGCTGGGCACGGTGAACCCAATCCCCGAAATCGCGGAGATGGCCCACGGGGTCGGAGCGGTGGTGGTTGTGGACGCGGCCCAATCGGTTCCACACATGGAGGTCAAGGTTAGGGAGTTGGGGTGCGACTTCCTCGCCTTCTCTGGCCACAAAATGCTTGGGCCCATGGGGATCGGGGTCTTGTGGGGAAGGAGGGAGCACCTGGAGGAGATGCCTCCCTTCCTCACCGGGGGCGAGATGATTCGGGAGGTGTGGATCGACCGCGCCACTTGGAACGATCTTCCCTACAAGTTCGAGGCCGGGACCCCGCCCGTCGCCCAGGCGGTGGGGCTCGGGGCGGCGGTGGATTACCTCCAGGGGCTCGGGATGGAAGAGGTACGCCGCCACGAGGAGAGGCTTGTAGCGGAGGCCCTGGAAGGGTTGCTCGCCCGGGACTATGTGGAGGTTTACGGTCCCCGGGATCCCGGGAAGCGGGGAGGTGTGCTGGCCTTCAACCTCCGGGGCGTCCACCCCCATGATGTCGCTACCCTCCTGGATCAGGAAGGGATTGCCATCCGCGCCGGCCACCATTGCGCCCAGCCCCTGCACCGGCTGCTGGGGGTCCCCGCCAGCTGCCGGGTCTCCTTCTATGTCTACAATACCCGGGAGGAGATCGAGGCTTTCCTTTCCGCCCTGGATCGGGTGTGGGAGGCCTTGGGGAAATGAGCCCATATGAAGACCTGATCATCGATCACTGGCGGAATCCCCGAAACAAGGGGACGCTGGAAGCCCCCGACGTGGACGTCACCGAGGCCAACGTTCCCTGTGGGGACGTGGTGCGGCTCCAGCTTCGGGTACGTGACGGGGCTGTGGAGGACGTGCGGTTCGACGGCCGCGGCTGTGCCATCTCCATGGCGGCGGCCTCGTTGCTCACGGAGATGATCAAGGGCAAAAAGCTCGAGGAGCTGCAAGGGATGCGCCAGGAGGACATCCTGGATGCCTTAGGTGGCGTGATAAAGCCACGCCTCAACTGTGCTCTCCTTTCTTACCGCACCCTCAGGAAGGCCCTGGATTCCCTGGGGGCCCGCGAGCGAATCCGGGGTCAAAAGGCCGGGGCCGAGGAGAAGACATAGCCCCCTGCCTTCTCTGATCAGAAGGAGAACTGGCAGCCACGGCTTGTTTCACCCGTCGGCTCCTTTTGTTGGGAAGATGCGGGACCACAGTGCGGGCCAGTTCCGAGAACTCCTCTTCCGGAACTGCTGTGCTCCCCGGATCCGGATTTCGCTTCCCACGCCCGAGGTACATCGCTCCAGGATCGGCACGTGGCGGAAGTCATAGAAATCGGCGTAATGGGCGATAGCGTGGTCCAAATACCCCTACAGTCCCGGTACTCATCCCGGGGGCACGGAGGTTGTAATCGGTGAGAGCGAACACGAGCTCGTTCAGCCAGCGAGTGGTGTTCCTCCGAGGTGACATATCCGGCCACGCTTCCCCCGACGGCGTCCACCCGGGTAGGATGGGCGACTGCTTTCCTGACAGCTTGGAGGATGTAGCCGATGCGACAGCCTTTCAGGTGTTCGCTCAAGGGCAGGGTGTGTTCTCGCTCCACTGGGACCTCTTCGGAAGCACACACCTCTATGGAGAAGGGACGCTCGCAGATTTTCCCCATAAGCTTCCGATCCAATCGCTTCTCCCCACGGGAACAATGTCGCGCGATGAACTCCCCCACCCCCTGGGAGCGTCCACATACGCCCGGAAGCATCCTCCGCTGCCAAAGGACGAACTCGAACCGCCGCTCGGCGTAGGGGAGGTTGGCCCCGGCCTGAGGATGTCCGGAGGACAGAAACTCCGTTTAGTACCGGGAAATATAGCCATCCGACCTCTCCTGGGCGAGTATCAGCGGGATCCCGTCCCCGAGGGGCTGGAGAGACTCGGGGGGCCAGAGCCGCGGGGCGGAAGTCCGGCTCCAAGGGCGCTGCCATCTGGATTCAGGGAGCGCAGGGGCTCGGACATAGGTCGACTTCCTTCAAATGCCTTCTCCTCGCTCCCGTTTGCATCAGCCGTGTTCTTGGAGGCAAGATTTAGCGAGATGCAAGAGAGGTTTTCACGGCAAACGCTTCTTTCCCAACTGGGAGAAGGGGGGCAAAGGCGTTTGGCGAGGGCACGGGTGTTGGTGGTGGGTTGTGGGGCCTTGGGCTCCCATACTGCTGCTGCGTTGCTTCGGGCTGGAGTGCGGCGGCTAGTTCTAGTGGATCGCGATATCCTGGAGCTCCACAACCTCCACCGTGTTGCCCTCTACATCGAAGAGGACCTGGGCCGGCCCAAGGCCGAGGCCCTGGCGGAAAGGCTCCGTCAGGTGGATGTTTCTGCGGAAATCGAGGTTCAAGTGGCTCACTTCGGGCCCCGGGAGGCGGAGGCCTTGGTCCCGGAGGTGGACCTCGTGGTGGACGGCCTAGACAACATGGAGACTCGCTATCTTCTCAACGACGCCTGCGTGAAGCACGGGGTCCCCTGGATCTACACCGCGGTCCTGGGGATGGCAGGGATGATGATGGCTATTGTCCCGGGGAAAGGGCCGTGCCTGCGGTGCCTCTTCCCGAGCCCCCCTCCCCCGGGGACCCTTCCCACCTGCGCCACCCACGGGATCCTGGGACCCGTACCCAAAGCGATGGGGGCGCTCCAGGCGGCCCTGGCCATCCGGCTCCTGGTGGCCGGGAAGATCCCCTTAGGGAGGCTCTACCAGTTCGACCTGTGGGAGATGGATTTCCGGGAGCTTTCTGTCTCCCGTCGCGGTGATTGTCCTGCCTGTGGGCGCGGCGAGTACGAGTTTCTCACGGAGTCCTCACGTACGGTGACCCTCTGTGGGGACGCGGTTCACATCCTCCCACGAGTGAGTGCCCCGGTGGACTTGGAGGAACTCGAACATCGTCTCGCGGGCCTAGGCGAGGTACGGCGGGGGAATGGCGTCCTCTTCTTCGATGTGGACGGA
>MTNL01000001.1 GCA_002010365.1 Candidatus Acetothermia bacterium JdFR-50
GTCGTTGGGCATGGGGCCCACAGTGAAGACCACGCCGATCTTCTGCACGATCTCCCAGATGTCGCCGTAGGCGCCGATCTTGGCCGCAGCGCGGCGGAGGTCCACACACTTGCCGCGGTACTCCTCGGGCATGAGCTCGTTCTTCCAGGGGTTCCACAGCCAGAGCTCGGGGTAGTTCCCGTACTCCCAGCGGGTGTCACAGGCCTTCAGGGCGTCCTTGGCGAAGGCATAGCACTTGCCCTCCTCCTCCCCGGCCTCGAGACACGACTGGAAGAGATAGAGGACCGCCCCGTCACAATCCTTCGGCGGCAAGGGGGGCGAACCGTAGCCGGTGCAGAAATCGCCCTGCCCCTCTAACAAAGCCACCATGGAGTTGGTGTGGCCGCCGGATTTCACCACACCCTTGAAGGTAATGCCGTGCTTGTCGAAGAACATCTTGGGGAGCTTGTACCCGGAAGTGGAGCCCTCATCATTGTAGATCCAAACCGTCCCCTGGAGGTCCTCCGCCGACTTGAAGCCCTTTTCGCGCGGGGCGTAAATGGAGGCAAAGTAGTAGGGGTATCCATAACGGACCGCCGCCAACCGCGGAGTGGTCTCGAAGTTGGTCTCCACCGAGATCCGGGCATACTGGTCGGTGGTGGGAACGCCCATGACGTTACCCTCCGCGGACTTGAAGGCTTCGATCAGGGCTGCGTAGTCGGGCATCACCTTGGGCACGATGAAGAGCCCGGTCATCTTGCCGATGTCGGCGGCGATCTTCTGGGCCACCTCCTCGATGAGGGCCGGTTGGGTGGAGGGGGGAAAGACCCAGATAATGGGGTTCTCTCGCGTCCCGATCTGTTGGGCCAAGCCCGCCAGGCCCACCAACCCGACGAGAATTAAGATGAGGAACCTTCTCACGTTACCACCTCCTTGAGGTTTTGACACACAAGATTATACGGCACATCCACTTTCTCGGAGAAAGAAGGAGGGAGGAAAAGAACAAGCCGGGGGTCGATGCCCCCGGCCCAAACCTAAGGAAGTTCCCGCGTGCCCAGCCGATTCGAACGGCAGCCTCCGGGGCCGGGTGAGGAGGCGGTTCAACACATCTTTTCGCCCGGCCCCGTGCGGGCAGGCAACCCGCCTCGGCCGGCACCAAGCCTCGGGCACGCGCGCTACCCTATAACCTAAGTGATCGTAAGGGAAACCAGGGGAAAGAGACGAGGAAAAAGATCCCCTTTCGAGGAGAGATCCGGCACCTGGAGAATGGACGCCCGTCTATTCGGGAAGACGTACCACTTGCCAGTACTCCCAAACGGTGTTAAGCAGCTTCTCGAAATCCTCCGTATGGGTGGGTTTCTGGAGGTAGGCCGAGGCCCCGGAGTCATAGGCGCGGACCATGTCCTCCTCGGATTCGGAAACCGTAAGCACCACCACCGGGATCTTGCGGAGCCGCTCGTCCTGCTTTATCTCCGCCAACACCTCCAGGCCGTTTTTCCCCGGGAGCCTGAGATCCAAGAGGATCAGATTGGGGCGCGGCGCGTTGGTGAATTTGCCCTTACGGTAGAGGAAGTCCAGGGCGTCCTCTCCGGTGGTAACCCAGTGGAGCTCGCACTTTATCCCTTTTTCCTCCAATGCGCGGATGGAGCGCTCGATGAGGATGTAGTCGTGCTTGGTGTCCTCCACCACCAACACTACCAGCTTCTTCTCAACCGACATATTGCTCCTCCACCTTCTTCCTTATGCGTGCTTTGGGGAGGGTGAAGTAAAAGGTGCTCCCCTCTCCCACCCGCGATTTGACCCAAATCCGCCCCCCGTGTTCTTCCACGATCCTCCTGCAAATTGCAAGCCCTGCACCAGTACCCTCCGATTCGGGATCAAGCTTATTGAAGATCCGGAAAATCGTCTCGTGAAACTCTTCCCTGATCCCGATCCCGTTGTCCCGTACGTACAGCACATAAAGACCACCCTGCTCGCCTTCCCACCCCACCTCGATCCGGGGAGAGGGTTTGTCGTTGAACTTTACCGCGTTCTGGAAAAGGTTGCGATAGACTTCGGCGATACGGGTCTCAATCCCCATCACCGTGGGAAGGTTCGGGTCCACCACCACCTCGACGTCTTCCAATATGGCGGAGAGATCCCGGCGGACCGCCTCCACCACCTTCCTCAAATCCACGGGCTCGAAGGAGGCCGCGTCCACCTTGATGGTGGAGAAGTGTAGGAGATCGCGGATGAGGGTGATCATGTTCTCGCCCACCTCCCGGATGAGCTCCAGGTTCAGCCGGACATCCGGAGGCAGGACCCCGTCGGGGTTCTGCTTGAGGACCTGGTCCGCCAGGGCCACGATGGTCCGGGCCGGGGCTTTGAGGTCATGGGCCACAGCCCAATCGTACTCCTTGAGGTTTCGGTTCATCTCCTCCAGGTCCTGGGTCTTGCGGCGCAGATCCGCCTCTAGGCACTTGAGCTGGGTGATATCCACGTAATAGTCGATGCGCCCCCCGTTCTCGATGGGATAGGAAGAATACTGGAGGATCCTCTCCTCCCGCTGCAGACCCGGACGGATCTTACACTCCAGGTTTTCCACTGCCACGCCGTGGCCATACGCGTACCGCACCATATCCTCGAACTCGCCGCGGTTATCGATGCGGAAAAGCAGCCGCTCGAGCACCTTCCGCGCGGGAAGGCCGATGCAGCTGTCGCGGGGCACGCCGAAGAAGCGCTCGATGGCCTTGTTGGCCCAGATGACCTTTCCCGCGGCGTCGATGAGAACCACCCCGGAATCCATGGTGTCGATGGCCGCCTCGATGAGATACCGGTAGCGGGCCTCCTCCTCGGCGAGTTTGCGGCGGAGCTCCATGACCTCCGAGCGGTCCAGGGCCTCCAGCACCGCCCGCTTGGGCCCCAGCCGGCGGGCATGGATCTCCACGGGGATGCTATGTTGCCGTTCCGAGATGAACCTGAGCTCCACCCCCTGGATCCGGCCCAAGTCGAAGAGCTTGCGGAGTTCTTTGCGAAAGCGACCGATGTCTTCGGGATGCACATATTCGGAGAGGTGAAGGGTATTCCGCCCGGGCCACCCCAAGACCGTTTTAGAAGTGCGGTTGCGCCGGATTACGTTGCCCTCATCGTCCACCAGGTGGACGATGGTGGGGCTATCCTCAAAGAGGACCTCGTGACAAACGAGATCGAGTTTATTAGGGGCCTTCGCCGTGCTCCTCGTTCGCCGACGCCACATCCCCAAGCCCCCTTCCACCAAACCCACCACCCCGAAGTACAACAATCCCCCGATGGCGGGAATTCCCGGGCTCTCCCCATGCAAAAGGAAAGCGGTGGCGACCAAGGCCACCCCCGCTCCCAACATCCCCCAGATCCATCCCGCGGTGGCCGCCAGGGAAACAACCAGGGCGTAACCCGCGATCAATACCCCGGGATTGGCGGGGAGCCCAAGCAGCCAGACCAAGAGGGTGAGGAGGGAACAGGCAGCAAGGGCTATCCATACCGAAACCTTTCCCCGTCTTACACCCATACCGACCAGTGGTACTTTGAGGACGCGCGAACTGGAACGCAAGGACACCTGTCACCACTACAGGAAAAACTTGGCCCCTCCCATCAAATGATGGTGGAGCTGTCCACGGGGAGGGAGAAGGGCTCCACCAGGCGCTTGAGGTAATCCTCCTTCAGGATCTTAATGCGGCGGTTCTCCAGGGAGATAATCCCCCGGGACTCGAGCTCCCCCAGCGTTCGGATCGCGGTCTTGGAGGAGACCCCAGCCATCTCGGCCAGCTCTCCGCGCGAAAGCTCCACCCCCAACTTCCCCAAGGCCAGGATCAAACGTGCGAGCCTCTCCTTGCTTGAGGCATAAGAGCGCTCAGCGAGTTTGTTTTGGAACGCCTTGAGCTCCAGGGAGAGCCGTTCGAAGAAGCGGAAGATTACCTTGGGATGACGTTCCAGGAAATAGAAGAAGTCCCCGCGCTCGATGAAGCCCACTTTGGAAGGGACCAGTGTTTTGGCGTAGGCATTATGGACGGTTTTGTCGAAAAGGGTCGTCTCCCCCAACATCCCCCCCGGCCCCACGATCTTGAGGATCTGGGATTTGCCTTTGGCTGACCGCTTCACCACCTTGACCGCTCCGGAAAAGACCAGGTAAAAACCGAAGGCCGGGGCTCCCTCCATGAAGATGAGCTCGTCGGCCCCGTAGTCGATGTGGCGGATCATGGAGGCGAGCTTCTCCAAATCGTCCTTCTTGAGATCGGCGAAGACGCGAAAATCTTTCAGCTCAATCATCCCCCCTCACCCGCACGCAGTCTAACGTGGAGAGCAAATTTAGTCAAACCTGGTGGCTACTCCGGTGGCTTGACGGGGAGGGAGGAGGGTCTATAGAATCGGTGGAAGTCCACGCCGGGGTGGCGGAATTGGCAGACGCGCTGGACTCAGGATCCAGTGGGGCTTAAACCCCGTGTGGGTTCGAATCCCACCCCCGGCACAGACCATGGACCTCTGGGAAGCCCGCGAAAGGATCTCCCGCGGGGATTTTTCTTTGGGTGAGCTCATCGATTCCCTATGGGCCAGCATAGAAGCCCGGGAAGGTGAGGTCCACGCTTTCCTTTCCCTGGCCGATCCTAGGGAACTCAAACGCAAGGGGGATGAACTTTCCGAAAAAACCCTCCGGGGGATCCCCATCGCCGTCAAGGACAATATCTCCACCGTGGGCTTCCCCACCACTTGCGGCTCAAAGTTCCTGGCGAGATTTGAGCCGGTGTTCGACGCCACCGCAGTGGAGAGGCTGAAGGCAGCGGGGGCTCAGGTACAGGGGAAGACGAATCTGGATGAGTTCGCAATGGGATCCTCCACCGAGCACTCCGCCTTCGGGCCCACCCGCAACCCCCACGACCCCGAGCGGGTCCCGGGGGGATCTTCCGGTGGGAGCGCGGCGGCGGTGGCGGCAGGGGAAGCTCTGGTGGCCCTGGGTTCGGACACCGGCGGGTCGGTGAGACAACCGGCGGCCCTATGTGGGGCCGTGGGACTGCGGCCCACCTACGGCCTCGTATCGCGGTGGGGGCTGGTGGCCTTCGCCTCGTCCCTGGACCAGATAGGCCCCATCACCCGCTCGGTGCGGGACTGCGCCCTGATCCTCTCCCTCATCGCCGGCCACGATCCCCGGGACTCCACTTCCCTCCCGGTGAAACCCCGGAACTACATCCAAGACCTCGAGGGGGGGATCGAAGGCTGGAAGTTCGGCTTGCCCAGAGAATACGTTCCCCGGGAGCTGGGGCCGGAAGTCCTCTCCCTCGTCGACCGTTGGTCCGCCCTCATCGAGGAGCTCGGGGGGCGCGTGGTGGAAATCTCCCTTCCCCTGACCGAGTACGCCCTTCCCGTCTACTACCTTATCGCTTCCGCCGAGGCGTCGGCCAACCTGGCCCGGTTCGACGGGGTCCGATACACCGTCTCCGCCTCCGGCGAGACGGTCCGGGAGATGATCGCCGCCTCCAGGACGCTGGGGTTCGGCCGGGAAGTGAAGCGGCGCATCATGCTCGGGACCTTTGCCCTCTCCGCCGGTTACTATGACCGTTACTACGGCAAGGCCCAAAGGGTCAGGACCCTGATCGGCCGGGAGTTCGCGGAGGCCTTCGGGGAGGTGGACCTCATCTTCGGCCCCACCTCTCCCACCCCGGCCTTCAGGTTCGGGGAGAAAGAGGATCCTATCGCCATGTACCTCTCCGACATCTTCACCCTCCCCTCGGCCCTGGCAGGGCTTCCGGCCATCTCCATCCCCGGGGGGAAGATCGAAGGACTTCCCTTCGGTCTCCAACTCATCGCCCCTCGTCTGGAAGAAGGGAAGCTCCTCCGGGCCGCGTACGCTTTGGAGCAGGTCCTCGCCTGAATGCCTACCTTCACCGACGCTGCCCAGGATTTCCTCGAGCACTTGCGCCGCCTTTTTCCCGATAAGCCGGAAGAATTCGTGAGAATTTGGGAGCGCTTTTACCGCGAAAATTTTCCTGAGCTTTACCGAAAACAAGTTGAGGATTACCGCGCGGCAGGAGAGGACTGGAAGGAGATCGTCCGGAAACGGAATTACCCCCGGCTATTGGAGAAGCTCCCCGCCATAGAGGCCGCCCACAGGACGCTCCCCGCTGTTTGGGCGCGGGTGTTGAGACGGGCGGAGGAAGTCCTCGGGTTCCGGGAGGAGGTCCCCGCGGTGGTCCACGTGGGGATAGGCTGTGGTGCCGGTTGGGCCACGGATTACGGAGGGAGGCCCGCCGTCCTCTTCGGGCTTGAGAACATCGCGGAACTGGGATGGCATTTGCCGGAGCGCTTGGAGGGCCTCGCCGCCCACGAGCTCGGCCACGTGATCCACCGGTTTTGGCGGGGCGAAGACCTCGAGCAGATAGAGAAAGACCCGGCCGGACTCCTCTACACCGAGGGTTTTGCCCAGCGCCTGGAGGGCCTCGTCCTCGGCGGCGAGAGCTTCCACCAGGCCCCGGACCCCGAGTGGACAAAGCGCTCTCGGGAAGGGCTCCCGGGGATCGCAAAGGAGTACCTCGCCCGCCTGGATGGGGGCGACGTGCGGGAGTTCTTCGGCTCCTGGTTCGATTTCCGGGGAATAAAGTACTCCGGCTATTTCCTTGGATATCGTCTCATCCGGTGCCTGGAGGAAAGAGAATCCCTTCAGGCAATCGCCGCCCTTTCTCGCGAGGGAATCGAAAGGGAGGTCCGCTCCTTCCTCCGGAGGGTAGCAAGGCAAAGGCGGTGAAACCCCAACGGAGAAAGCCTCCTTGACCCCGCGCCGCCTTCTCTTTGGGGGACCCGGAAAAGTCCCAAGTCAGGATCAGCCCTGATGGCCACTGGATCTCTTGGATCGCCCCATGGGAAGGGGTGCGGAACGTGTGGCTCGCCCCCATCCTGTACCTCAAGGATAGGGCCGGGGACGAGACCTGGTGCCTGTATCGGGCCGAAGTGAAAAGCGCCAAGACACGGGCCCTCACACCGTAAGGAAGGGATACAGGCCCGGCTCGTGCACCTGAACCCCAAACGTCCTGGGGAAGCCCTGGTGGCCCTTCCTGCGGAGCGAGGAGGGTTTTTCCGGTTCCTGGCCGACGATGGGTTCCGGGTGCGGGTGGCCATGAGGTTCCTCCCGGACAGGGGTTCGAGAGCCTTTCCCCGGAGGAGGGCTGGAGGCGCTTGCCCGGATAGGACCCGAGGACGCCGCCGTCACCCAGCTCTTCGGCCTCGACACCGAGGGGAAGTTCCTCTATCTCATGAACTCCCGCGGCCGGGATACCGCGCCTTGGTGGCCTTGGACCTGGAAACGGGGAGATCCGCGAGCTCGCCGCCTACGTACGGGACAACAACCCTACGGCTTATTACCTCTACGACCGCGTGGGAAAGGCCTCCCGGTTTCTTTTCACGGACCGCCCTGCGCTGGAGGGGTCCTGCTGGCGCGGATGTACCCGGTGGAGATCCGGGCCTGGGATGGGCTCACCTTGGTGAGCTATCTCTTCCTCCGTGGTCCGATAAAGGGGGAAAGCGCGAAAAGCCTTTGCCCATGGTCCTTTTCGTCCATGGAGGACCGTGGTGGCGGGATCGCTGGGGCTCCGATCCCCGGCATCAGTGGCTGGCCAACCGGGGATACGCGGTCCTGAGCGTTAACTTCCGCGGCTCGGGCCTAACGATCCCCGTGGGGGCCGAGGAGTTCCCGGAGGCAGCGGCTGTCTTGGCTGAAATGAGCTAAACCACGGCCAAAAGCCCCAGTGCCACGAAGGACAAGGAAATGAGCCAGAGCCGGACCACCACCGCTGGCTCCGGCCAGTTGGGGGTTTTGAGCAGATAACGCCAGGATACCTCTCCCTCCTCCAGGTGGTGGTGCAGGGGCGACATCTTGAGGACCCGGACCCCGAAAAGCTTGAACGAAAGCACCTGCACGATCACCGAAAGGGACTCCACGACGAAGATCCCCGCGGCGATGGGAAGGAGGAAGAGGCCCCCGGCGGCGATGAAGATCCCAAAGACCAGCCCCCCGAGGAACATGGACCCCACATCCCCCATGAAGATCCGTGCCGGGTGCGCGTTCCACCACAGGAACCCCGCGAAGAGCCCGGCCCCAAGGAGCGTCAGCGCCGAAAGCTCCGGGTATGCCCCGGTGAGGGACAAGGCCCCGAGAAGAATGGGGATCCCACAGCCAGCGGCGAGGCCGTCCAGCCCGTCGGTGAGGTTTGCCCCGTTGGTCGTCCCCCAGAACCCCAAAAGGGTTAGGAGGAAAAACACCGGCCCGGGGATAGCTGCCAAGGGGAGCTTCAGAGAAGAGAAGGGGATGTAAAGCTCCATCTCCCTCGCTTTGAACTCGAGGAGGAAGAAGAGCCCGAGGGCCACGGGTAGTTGGAGGAGGAGTTTCCCCCAGGGGGAAAGGCCCTCGGAACGACGGCGCCGCTGGGAGAGGAGGTCGTCCAAAAGACCGATGGCTCCAGCCCCCACGGCGGAAAGGAACACGGTCCATCCCCGCCAGGAGAGCCCCACGGGCCAAAAGGCGACGGTTACCCAGGCGACGAGGAAAACCTGTAGCAACGGGAACCCTCCCATGGTGGGGGTTCCCGCCTTCCTGTAGTGGGTGGGAAGGCCCTCGGGGCGGATGTACTGGCGGTAAAGCCTGCCCTTGAGATGGGCCCAAACCGCCAGGGCCCCCCCTACGCCCCCGAGGAGGAAAAGGATGAACCCGAACCTCAAGCCCTCCATTTCCAGGGGCCACTGGCGGAAAGGAGGGATCGCCGCACCGGCACGGGATCCGCCCCCCCGAGCACGGCCCGCACGGCCTCGAAGAGATCTTCCCCAGTGACCAGGGAGATCCCGTGCTCCTCGCAGGCCCGCCGGAGCGATTCGGTGTAGCGGGGGCCGCGCCGCTTGGGGTCGCGGGAAGTATCCGCGGCCACCAACATCACGCCATGTATGGCCTCGTCTTTCTCCAACCGCAGATGATCCAGGGCGAGGAGCAGGGGCCGGTAGGCCCCCGTGGTCACGGCCCCCTCCGGCGACCACGCCCCCCGAACCATGGCTCTGCCTTCCGGCGCCTCGATCCGGAAGCTCTGGGGATCCAGCTCGTCACCCTCTACCTCGAACCCCAAGACCCTGAAGGCCCTTTTTCCCGCCCTCACGAGGCCCATCGTCCCGGTGGGGAAAAGGAGCCCCTTTACCGCGTTCATCTCCCTCAGCCGCCCCTCCAGGGCGGCCCGTCGCTTCGAGAGCTTTTCCTCTTCCTGGGCGATCTCTTCCAATTCCTTCCGGATCGGCTCCTCTTGCGGGAGGGAATAGCGGGATAGCCAATCGGGAAGCGTCTCCGAGGGTAAGGGCTCATCCAGTAAGGCCAACAAGCCGGGGATCAGGGCTTCCCCTGCGGCCCGAGGGGAGAGATCCGATGAGGGAAGGAAAAGGAGTCTACCCCGTCCCAGCTCGAGTTCCCAAGCGAGGATGTCACCGATGCGGTTTCGCAAGAGGACCCTGCCGAATTCCCCAAGGGGCACCCCAGTGGGGCTCACGATCACCGCCTCATACCGCCGCACCGCGGAGAGGTAGCCGGACAAGGGATGCAGGAGATCCAGGTCCCGCAGGTCCCGCCCCCGGCGGGGAAAGATCCTTATTCCCTGTGGGAAGGGCAGGAACTGCCGCTCCCTGGTAAGGGAAAAGTTGGGGAGAAAGGAGTAAGCGTCTAGACGCCGCGGCGGCCCTCCGTGGGGCGCGATCTCCACCCCTTCCCCTGGAGGACGCAACCTCACCGCCACGATCCCCCCCGACCTGAGGAGGCCCGCCAGCTCCTCCTTCCGCGCGGAAAAGAGGTTCTCCAAGGCCCTGGACAGCCCCTGGTCGTACCCCGGGACCAACCGGCGCACCCCATCCCTGTCCGGGGCCACATAGGGCAGCCAAAGCCCGGATATCTCCCCGGGGTCGATGAGCACCACCTCATAACCCGCCAGGGAATCGGCATCGTGCAGGGAAGCCCGCTCGACCCCCGGGCCCTCTATCTCCCAGCCCACGGAAAGGATGCGCATGATATCATCCATTTTAGGCTCCCGAGACCGGAAAGGACAATGAGGGACATACGGTACAGTGCTATTGAGACCACATGGGGCAAGTTCCTCGTGGGACGGAGCGAGGGAGGGATCAGAGCGCTCTACTTCCCGAATCGCTTTCCCCGGGTTCCCCTGAGCCCCCCGGACGAGCTCGTCCGGACACTGAAAGTGGAATTGGACGAATACTTCGCCGGGTCGCGGAGGAACTTCGATCTCCCCTTGGATCTCGAGGGAACCCCATTCCAATTAAAGGTTTGGGGGGAATTGGCCAAGATCCCCTACGGGGAGACGGTCACCTATGGGGAACTGGCCGGAAGGGTTGGGAACCCGAGGGCGGCACGGGCGGTGGGGCAAGCCGTGGGCACCAATCCCGTCCCCATCGTCATACCTTGCCACCGCGTCCTCCCGAAACGCGGGGGTATCGGAAACTTCGGTCCAGGGCCAGAGTGGAAAAGGAGACTCCTGCGGTTGGAAGGAGTGTCGGTTTAAGCTCGAACGCCGCAGGGACGAACAAAAGGGGCCGGCAGAGCCGGCCCCTTTTCCGCCTCGGCTGAGTCCGCGCTAAAT
>MTNL01000071.1 GCA_002010365.1 Candidatus Acetothermia bacterium JdFR-50
GAGAGGATCCGGGCCTTGGCGGCGAAGTAGGCCCCTGTGGTCCCGTGGTGGTCCAGGTGATCCGGCGCGAAGTTGAGGAACACCGCCACGTCGGGGCGAAACACCTCCGTCCACTCGAGCTGATAGGAGCTCACCTCCAACACCCAGGGACGGCCCTGAATTTCCCGGACGGTAGCGATGGCGGGGGTGCCGATGTTCCCTGCCATCACGGGCGATTTCCCCGCGGCGTTGAGGATCGCCCCGATGAGGGTAGTGGTCGTGGACTTCCCATTGGTGCCAGTGACGGCGATGACGTGAGATGGTCGGGCCAGCCTCCAGGCGACCTCGAGCTCGGAGAGCACTGGGATCCCCTGGCGGACCGCCTCTCGGAGCACCGGCTCGTGGGCGGGAACGCCAGGGCTGGGGATGACGAGCTCACATTCCAAAACGGCCGCCGAGTGCCTCCCTTCCTCCCAAGGGACCCGGTGGCGGGAAAGGAAAGCCCTTTCTTCCTCGGTGAGGGCACGCTTCTCGGAAAGAAAGAGGAAAAGGTCCAGCGACGAGAGGACCTCGACGAGGGCCCGACCCGTCCTCCCCAGGCCCAGGATCGCCACCCTCTCCGCCGGGTAGGGCCACTTCAACCCTTGAGGGCCTCCTCCAGGCGACGCTCGAACACCATCTGGGGCTCCAGCCGGGGGAGCTGGAGATAGTACTCCACTACCTGGTCCAGCGCCCCCTGGGGGACGAGGCCCACGATCTCCGACTCTACCACGGAGACCCCGTACCGGGCCGCCTCGCGGCGGATGAGCTCCAGCACCCGGGGGATTGGGGTCTTCTTGTAGTTGGTGAGGTTCATGGAGACCTGTACCAACCCCCGTTCCTTGATCTCGAACCCCAAGGCCTTCACGTAGCGAAGGCCGCCAGATGAACCTCGGATCGCGCGGGCGATGGCCTTAGCGATGCGTACGTCGTCCGTATTCAAGTAGACATTATAAGCGATAAGGAATTCCCGAGCTCCGACCGCGACCACTCCCGCGGTGGGGTGAACTTCCGGTTCTCCGAAGTCCGGGGCCCAGGCGGGATCCTTTATCTTCTCGAAAAAACCCTCGAACTCGCCCTTGCGGATCGCCGCCAGGTCCTCCCGCTCGGGGCGGGTGGCGGAGTTGGCGTAGAGGTACACCGGCACCTGGAACCGCTCCCAGATCCCCTGTCCCACCTCGCGGGAGAGGATTACGCAATCCTCCATGGTCACACCGCGGACGGGGACAAAGGGAACTACATCCACCGCCCCCATGCGGGGGTGCTCCCCCCGGTGCTTGCGGAGGTCTATCCGAGGGAGGGCGGCAGCGAACAGGGCCATGACGGCGGCCTTCACCCCTTCCGGGGTGCCGGCGAAAGTGAAGACGCTGCGGTTGTGGTCCGGGTCGGACTCCACATCCAGGAGCTTTATCTCCGAAACCCTTTCCAGGGCCGCGGCCAAAGCCCGAATGGTCTCCTGGTTACGGCCCTCGGAGACGTTAGGAACGCACTCTACGATCTTCTCCCACATCTTCCCTCACCACGAGGGTGATAAGGGCCTCGGCGGCGAGCTCCCCTTCCACCTCGGCCCTCACTTCAGCTTTGAGGACCGGTCCCCGGCGCCGGGCAACCACCGCGGTAAATATCAAAACGTCGCCGGGGACCACGGGGCGGTGGAACCTGGCGCGCTCCACCGCCCCGAGCACCGCGAGTTTTCCCGATTCCAAGAGGAGCCCTGCCGTCTGGGCCATCCCTTCCAGAATCATCGTCCCGGGCATGATGGAAGGAAAAGGGGGGCGGAAGTGTCCTTGAAAGTACGGCTCGTTCACGGTCACGCACTTCCGCGCCACTGCCTGCCCCTCTCCTCGCTCCAGGACCCGGTCGATGAGGAGGTAGGGATAACCCACCGGCACTGACCGCTTGAGCTCCTCGAGGGTCATGTTTAGGAGGAGGTGGCGAAGAGCTTCCAGAGGCGCTGCTCTACCAAGGGGCTGAGGTCATCCACCGTCTCAGCGTTGCGGAAAACGAGCACGTCTTTGCGACGCAGCACGAGATCGTAGCCCTTCTCCTGGGCCACGGCTTGGGTCACCTCCACGATCTTTTGGGCGGCTATCTGGGTGAGGAGTTGGTCCAGCTGCTGGAACGCGCTCTGGAGCGCCTGATACTTGGCCATGAAGGCCTGCTCGTCCACTACCCCGAGCTTAGCCTCATCCAAAAGCTTTTGGATCTCATCCAAGGCCGGCGCGGCCTGTTCCCGGAGGTGCTCCAAGTCCGTCTTCAAATTCGCGAATCCAGGGGATGCGATCATCTTGTCGAGCATGGACATATCCACGTTGTACTGCGCCTGGAGGAGCTCGACTTGCAGCACGTAGTACTGCATCTTGAACTCATCTTCCGCGATCTCCCCCTTGACCCGCCGGGACTGCAGCTCGGTGATGGCCCTCTTTTTCTCCTCCATCACCGCCCGCTCCGCCTGGACCTGGGGGATGAAAACCTTGATGAAGAGCGCATCGGCATCCACATACCCGAGCTTCAAGCCAGGCCCCCCGGTGATGTCGAGCCCGGCCACTTTCTGCTCCAGCCCCCCGATCCGGCCCTCGAGGTGGGAAAGCTTCCCTTCGAGCTGCGAGAGCTTTCCATCGAACTCCCCCACCTTCCCTTCCACGCTTTTTATTCGGCTCCCAAAAGCGGAAAACTCACCGATCTTTGCCTCCAGGGCCTCCACCCGGGCCGTGAGCTCTTCGCTGGCGGAGCCCCCCTTCTGGGGGATGACGAACCCCGCCACCAACCCCCCTACGAACCCGGCCACCAGCGCAACCACGATCGCGTAACCGATTCCCTTCATCCTCTTACCTCCTTAGGTATTTTTGCCTTCGGACTTTTTCAGAAAATCGGGGCCCAGCCGAACTCGAACTGGGGCACCCAATTCCAGGACCGATCGCTGGGCCACGCGAGGTCAATGCGCATGAAACTCCCCATGATGCGGGCGGCGAGCTCGATCCCCACCGAGGCCTTCGTCTCCCGGTCAGCCAAGGAAAGGCCGAGGTCCCAGAAAAGGGCCACGTGGAAGCCCTGGGCCAACTCCATACGGAATTCGGTGTTGAGGAGGAGGATCCTATCGGTTTTCATAGGGGTCGCGGCGCCCCGCACCGAGTTCATCCCACCGAACTCGAACCGATACTCCTCGGGAAGGTCAATTCCCCATCCGAACAGAAGCCTTTGCGCCAGGGCCCCACGAACCTTTCCCTCACCCCATCCGAAATCCATAGGGTGGAATCCCGCGAGCTCCACCTTGAGCGAGAGATACCGCACTCCCGGGGCGAAGTCCCCTGCCTTCGCCAAGGAAAACCGCCCCAGGATCCCCCGGCGGGGGAAGAAAAACGGATCGTCCCGTGAGTCGTAGGTCAAGCCCGTCTCGATCACGTTCCGCGGCGGAAGCTCCTCCCCGTCCTTCCAACGAAGCTCCGAGGTGAACCCCAGATCGAGGTTCCACAGGTACGCTATGGGATAAGAAAGGGATGCTTTCCCACCCAATGCGCGGGTTGGCTCCTGCAGCTTGTGATAACCCTCCATAGAGAACTTCTTCAGGAGGGAGATGGCATATGAGGTCCAGCGGACACTCCAGGTGGTGACGGATTTGCCGGTGAGCCCGTGTTTCAACGAGAGGGAAAGATCGTTAGCGGAGCCCAGGATATTGCGTTGGGTGTATTCGAGATTTCCTACGATACCCCCGCTTTCGGGGGAGAAGCTGAACGATCCCCTGATATTGCCGAGCTTTTCGAGTTCCTTTACGGAAACGATCAGTACCAATTCCTCTCCTTCTCGCCTCGGTTGCAGGTTGACCTCGCTGAAATATCCCAGGGCTTTAAGGGCCTGTTGGGCCGCGAACAGACGGGATTGGGTGAGGTGCTCCCCTTCCCTCAAGCCTAGGACACGCCGAATCACCGATTCCTTGGTCCTGGTATTGCCCACCACCTGGATGCTGGAGATCACGCCTTCCAATACCTTTACCCGTAGGATACCGTCCTCGAGACCCGCCGGTATCAAGTCCACGAACATATACCCTTCCCGCATGTAATAATCAAACACGCCCCGCAGTGCCTTGAGGACTTCATAGTTGTTGACCTTTCCGGGAGGCAACGGACCGAGCTGGGCGGTGATCAGTTCGTTGGGAAAGGCGCTGATTCCCTCGAGCTCGATGCCCTTCAACACCGTAGGCTCGGACAGAAGGGTGCGCTCGGTAAGTTGCCAATGCAGATAAACGCCTTTTCCTTCTTCGTCCACCTGGGGTTGCAATTCCACGTCCCTGAAAAAGATCGAGGACAGTAACCGACGGTAACTTTCCCGAATCCGGGATAAACGCCCCACTTCTCCCACTGGGACCTGAACCAATGCGGCTGCCTCCTCTTCGGGCACCGTCACGAGCCCCGAGAAAAGATTTCCCAAAACCGGTAGGAACTGGAACTCGATGACCAACGTCGAACCCTCCGGCTCGGCGCGGGTAATCTGGACCGTGGCGATGTCGTTCTTGTCGCGGAGTTTCTCCAAGACCTTCTCCAAGGCCGCCCGGAGACTCTTGGCGTTGAGAACTTCTCCCTTTTTCACTCCGTTTTCCTCTAGGGTATGGAGAATCTCGGTTTTGGAGACGTAGAGCTTTTGGGATAGCCAGCGGATAAGGAATGGTATAAGTCCGTCCTCGAACCCCGGGGATTCGGGGAATCCTCGGATCTCGATCTTCTCGATGAGGGGGAACTCCACCACATAGAAGCGCACCACCACCACATCGTCTTCCACCGAAAGCTCCGGCTTTACCTGGGTGAAATACCCCATCTCTTCCAGGGCTTTTACAGCGGATTTTACCGTCAGGGCATCGATGGTATCGCCCTCTTTGAACCCGATCGTCTTCATGATCTTGGCGGTGGGGACATGGAGGTTGCCGATGATCTCGATCCGACCCACGGTGAAAGGAGTTTGGGCAAGAAGACTTTCCCCCCCGAGGAAAACAGCAAGCAACACAAACAAGAAAAGTCTCTTCACGTCTCGCCCTCCTTCTGCGGCCGATATTGTAACGCCTCCGCGATGTGTTCAGGCCTTATGATATCGGCCTCTTCCAGGTCCGCAATGGTAAGGGATACTTTGAGGATTCGGGCATAGGCTCTGGCGGAGAGGCCATAGTGATCGATGGCCCGGGCGAGGAGGTTCCTCGCCTCCCGGGAAAGGACACAATGTCGCTTCACTTCCTTCAAGTTCATCTCGGAATTGGTGAGTGGAGCCCCGAAACGCTCCCGTTGCCTCTCCCTGGCTGCTCGCACCCTCTCCCGAACCACCTCCGATGGCTCCCCGTCCCCTTCTCCCAAGAGCTCTTCGCGGGAGAGGCGTGGCACCCGCACGAAGAGGTCTATTCGATCGAGGAAAGGTCCCGAGAGTTTGCGCCAGTACCTCTGGATCTCATGGGGGCGGCAACGGCAAGGACGTTGGGAATCTCCCAAGTATCCGCAAGGACAGGGATTCATGGCGCCCACCAAAGTAAAAGATGCCGGGAATGTCACTGAAACCCCGGCGCGGGTGATGGTTATCCTCCGATCCTCTAAGGGTTGACGAAGGGTTTCCAGAACTTTTCTGTCGAACTCGGGAAGCTCGTCCAGGAAAAGCACCCCGTGATGGGCCAGTGTTATCTCCCCTGGAGTAGGGATCCCAGCTCCACCTCCCACCATGCCCGCATAAGAGATGGTATGGTGGGGCGCTCGAAAAGGGCGCTCCCGCAACAAAGACACGCCCTGGGGGAGGAGACCGGCTACGGAGTAGATGCGGGTGACCTCCAGGGCTTCTTCCAGGGAAAGAGGCGGAAGGATCCCGGGAAGACAACGTGCTAAAAGCGATTTGCCCGTGCCCGGAGGCCCCACCATGATGAGGTTGTGGCCGCCCGCGGCGGCGATCTCCAAAGCACGACGTGCGTGCAACTGTCCCTTCACCAACGCCAGATCGAGCCACGTCCGCGGCCCCCCGGCCTCGGGTATCCGATGGGGCAGGGGCCGTATCTCTTGGGCACCCGTGAGGAAGGCATAGGCGGTGCGGAGGTCGGGAATGGGGTAAACCGATAGTCCCTTGACCAAGGCAGCCTCAGGGGCCGAGTCGATGGAGACAAGCATACGTTCTATCCCGGCTTCCCTGGCGGCCAGGGCCACCGGGAGCACCCCCCTGACCGGCCGAAGTTCGCCGTTTAAGGAAAGCTCCCCCAGGAAAACACATCCCAGAAGGCGTTCCTGCGGGATCTCACCCGCCGCCCCGAGCACCGCCACCGCCAACGCGAGATCGAGCCCAGCCCCCTCCTTCCGCAGGTCCGCGGGGGCCAGGTTCACGGTGATCCGGAGATCCGGGAAGGGGAGGCCGCTGTTTTTGAGGGCGGAACGGATGCGTTCCCGCGCCTCCGTCACCTCCTTGTCGGGGAGGCCCACGATGGATAGGCCGGGTATTCCCGGGGATACATCGCATTGGACCTCCACCAAAACCGCTTCCACTCCGAAGGGCGTTCCGGACAAGACTTTGGCGAACATCCTCAATCTCCTTCCATAAACGCTCCTTTGAGATGAGAGATCTCGCCGCCAAGCAGGAAAATCACATCGAACCTCACCGGCATCCTGCCCGTATTCGGACCCAAAAAGGCCTTGGCCGCCATGAGGATCTTTTCACGCTTGCGGGCATCCACCACCTCCGCCGGATGCCCGAATCCCGTGCCCGATCTGGCCTTGACCTCAACGAACACCAAAGTTGTCCCGTCTTTGGCGATGATATCCACCTCGCCGCCTCGCCAACGCCAGTTGCGGGCAACGATCAGATACCCAAGGGAACGGAGATACTCGCAGGCCTTTTTCTCTGCTTCCCTCCACTCCACAAGGGAATGTTAGCGATCCCTCCATCCTTCAGCGAGTTCGCAGAAGCCCCCACGCCCCGGCGCTCGGGCGGATCTCTAGGACCTCAGCCTTCAGATTCCAGCGGCGCCGATAAGCCGACACCAACTCCTTCACGTAATCCTCGGTTATGCCCGCCGGAACAAGATGCAGAGTGGCACCGCCGAAGCCGCCTCCTACGATCCGGGCCCCCAACGCCCCGTGAGAGATGCCCCACTCCACTAAAAAGTCGACTTCGGGCACGCTGACCTCGAAGAGATCCCGGAGGGAGACATGAGAGGCGTAGAGGAGCTCTCCTACTGTCCGTGTGTCCCTCTCCCTCAGTGCTTCCACCATGGCAAGGACCCGTCCGTTCTCCGCTATAACGTGTACAGCCCTCTTCCAGAGGGTTCGGGGCATCTCGGCTCTTACTTTCTCCAACATTTCGGGGTCCACACCACGCAATGAGTTTATCCCCCTTTCGGGAAACCTGCGGGCGAGCCATCGTGTCGCCTCGTAGCATTCCCGGCGGCGTTGAGCGTATCCCGAATCAGCCAGGACTCGCCGGACGTTGCTGTTCACGACGAGGAAATTCACTCCCTCCAGTTCCAGCGGGACGACTCGATGTTCCAGCGAGAGGGTATCGAGGAAAAGGGCCTTCCCGTGCTCGCCGAAGTACACGGCGTATTGATCCATGATACCACACGGCATTCCCACAAAATCCCTCTCCGCCCGTTGACAGAGCTCCACGAGCTCGAGATCTCCTATCCCGAGCTCGTATAGGAACACCAAGCCCACGGCAAATGCCACCTCCAGGGAAGCCGAGCTGGAGAGGCCCACTCCCAAAGGGACATCGCTTACAATGGCGGCGTCGAACCCTCGCCGCAGCTGGTATATAGCCGAAAATTCGCGCAATATACCCACCACGTAATCCGACCAATCACCACGAGACCGCGGATTCCGCAGGGGGAGCCGCGCGGAGAAGGACTCCTCAAAGGAAGCCGTGTAGACGCGCACGTAGGTGTCGTCCCGACGGCGAAGCGCTACCCGAGTGTAGCGATCGACGGCGAAGGGTAGAACGTAGCCCCCGTTGTAATCGGTATGTTCGCCGATGAGGTTCACCCGCCCCGGAGCCCAGGCTACCACGGGCTCCGAACCGGGACCGAATATCTCTTCCAAGAGCGTCACGGCTTTATCCCCTTTCATGATCGCAGGATGTCGGGGCGCTTCCGGCCCGCCACCTCCACCGTGGGCCAGTGAGGGTCGAAGGTCAGGTTCTCCAGACCTTCTTCGGTGATGAGGAAGGTGTCTTCCACCTTGGCCCCGGAGAGGGAAGGGTTCCACGCTACCGCCATCCCCGCCGCGAGCTTGGTTCCATCGCCCGGCAGTGCCAGGACCTCCCGGGGCCGATAGCCGGCAATACCTCCCTGATGGTGTTCCTCGAAGGCTTCGGGCCGCCCGAGAGCGTGATACGCTTCCCGCACTGAGGAGAGAACCTCGTCCAGGGTGACGCCGGGCCGCGTAGCATCCAAGGCAGCGGCTTCTACCTCTAGGACCTTCCGGTAAAGAACCTCGGCCTCGGGACGCCCGAAGGAACGGATCCGGGTGAGATCGGCCACGAGTCCGTGCCGACGGCCACATATCACCGCCATGCAAAGCCTTCCTAGGGAGTAATCCCTCGGCAAGGGATGCCGGTACTTGAAGATTCTCTCCTCGCCGGCCACAAGGAGCACTAGTGGCTGGATCCCTCGGGAGAGCGCCCCCTCGGCAATGGCCCCGGAAAGTTCTCTCTCCGTCCAGTCGGGATGTGCGGCCCATATGGCTACTCTTACAGCCGCGGCGGTGTCCCGGCCGAGGACACGAAAGCGATTCCACTCTTCGGCCGAGAGGATGAGGCGTAAAGGCGTAAGATCGTGTTCTAGATCGCTGGGTCCTTTGGGGGTGGGTATATCATACCAGGGGTGGATTACCGTCCCATCGAGCCCCTCCACTTCCTCTTCGAGCAGACGGTGAGCCTCCACTCGCGAGGTGTGGAGGACGACTTCTCCCTCCCGCACCTCGAGCCAAGCTACCCCTTCACCCACCATCACCGTGTTGTCCCCTCCGCCGGTGAGCCAAGCGAAGTTCTCTGGACGAAAGATGAAGAAGACGGTGAAGCCTTTTTCCTTCATCCAGCGCGAAAGCCGCGCCAAAGCGGACCGGTTCAACCCCCTCCTCCCTCACCCCATAGGTCCGCGGGATAGACCCCGCGCCGGACGAGTTCGGCGATGGCCGCGCGGGCCGCCTCCACGTCTTCCCGATAGGTGACTCCGAACCACCGCTCCCGGGTGGGAAGCACCTTCACCCTTGCCCGTCCTTCCCGCACCAGCCCGTGGACCACTTCGGGAAGAAGGAATTCCGCTTTCTCGATATCATCCTTTAGGTGGGTACGAAGGAATTTCGGAAAGCAGGCCTCGAGTTCGGGAAAGATCTCAGGGGTAAACCCCCACATGTTCATGGAGGCGATGCTGTCCGGTGGCAACTCCACCCAGTGTTCCCCGTCTTCGCTGTACTTTATCGCCCCGTCTAACTCCTGGACACGATGACGCTCATCTATCTGGAGGAGGTATCCGTTTTCGTCCACCTGGCAGATCCCCCGGGTCACCGGTCCGTAAGGGCTGAGGGTGTTCTCAAGCCGGTAGCCCACGAGACAGAACTCGGGGGCTCCGCTTTTTCCATGGCCCTGTGCTAAGAACGCCGCTATCGTAGCGAATGCCTCTCGGCCGTAGAAATCGTCGGCGTTCACCACAGCGAAGGGGGTATCGACTAAGTCCCTACAGCACAGGATCGCATGGGCAGTTCCCCAAGGTTTTTTCCTTCCGGGGGGAACGGAGAACCTGGGGGGGAGATCATCGATCCGCTGGATCACATAGGCGGCCTCGCAGTGTCTTTCGATCCGGCTGCCCACCCGCTCGATGAAGGCTTCTTTTACTTCCTCGCTGAGTATGAAGACAACCCGTTGGAATCCCGCACGTAGGGCGTCATACACGGAGTAGTCACTGAAGGTCTCCCCATGGGGCCCAATGGGTTCCAGTTGCTTCGGGCCGCCGAATCGGCTCCCGACCCCCGCCGCCATCACCACCAGAGTGAGCTTTTCCATCTTCACACCGCACCTCACTTGGGAAGAGAAATTGTCCCCGCTTTTGTTGCAAAGTATAGTTTTTAGAATTTCATCGCTTCTCCTCCCAAATAGCAACCTCATGAGCGGGGAGCATTCGCTTACCGAGGATAAAGTGAGCTCTCGGAGATGCAGGTACCTCATAGGGTTGCGAGGAATAATTGCACGCGAAAACGTATTTTCCCCTACGCCGTATCCTAAGTCCTTCCGGAAGTCTCACCGTTTTTAAGCCAACCTCTCTGGCGAGACGCTCAAAGAGATCAATTAAAAACTCTTTAGATGGCCAAAAACCGATGTAAAGGAACCTACCGTGGCGATATGCCGCGCCCGAACCATCCCTGAAGTGCGCCCAAGGCAAAAGCTCACTCCTTATCCACTCACGCCAAATCCCAATACTGTATGCTTTTCCGTT
>MTNL01000042.1 GCA_002010365.1 Candidatus Acetothermia bacterium JdFR-50
GAGAAAGGAGTGAAGGGCCGGGGAGAGGGAGTGCTCCACCGGGTCGCCGATGAGCCCCAGGAGCTTGGTGGCACTATCGGTCATGAGCGAGCCCCTCGAGGAGGTCGAAGAACCCGGGGAAAGAGACATCCGCCCACTCCGCGTCTCCGATCACCGTCTCCCCCTCCGCGTACAGGCCGGCCACGGCACACGCCATCACCACCCGGTGGTCGCGGAACCCCGAAAGCCGCACCGCCCGCAGGCGCTGCGGTCCACGGATGGACATACCGTCGGGGTGCTCCTCCACGGAAGCCCCCATCCGCCGTAGGTTCTCCCCCATGGCCGCGATCCGATCCGACTCCTTCACCCGGAGCTCCTCCGCGCCCCGGACCACCGTCGTCCCGATGGCCTGGGTGGCCAAAACGAACACCAGGGGAAGCTCGTCGATCATCCGGGGAATGATATCCCCGGAGAGCTCGATCCCCCGCAGCTCCCGCCCCCGCACCAGGATGTCCGCCACCGGCTCCCCGTTCACCTCGTGCCCGTTCAAGAGGGTGACGTCCGCCCCCATCTCCCGCAGGGCTTCCAGGAAGCCGGTCCGCGTGGGGTTCACTCCCACCCCCCGGATGAGGACCTCCGCCCCGGGGCGCGCCGCGGCCGCGGCCATGAGGAAGGCCGCTGAGGAAAGATCCCCGGGCACCGTGATGTCTCTGGCACCCAGTTCCGTCGGTACCAGACGCACCCGCAGCCCGTCCCGCTCCAGCTTTGCCCCGAGGTAGGCGAGCATCCGCTCGGTGTGGTCCCGGGAGGGGGCGGGTTCCTCCACAACCGTCTCCCCCTCCGCCTGGAGCCCGGCAAGCAGCACGGCCGACTTCACCTGGGCGCTGGCCACGGGCAGGCGGTAGCGGATCCCCCGCAGACGGCCCCCCCGGACCCGCAGGGGCGGGTGCTCTCCCTCCCGCGCTTGGATCCTCGCCCCCATGAGGCGAAGAGGTTCCGCCACCCGGCGCATGGGCCGTCGGGAGAGGGACTCATCGCCCACGAGGACGGACTCGAAGGGCCTTCCGGCGAGGATCCCACAGAGGAGGCGCATGGTGGTGCCGGAGTTCCCGCAGTCTAAGAGGACCTTGGGCGGAGCCAGTCCCTCGGGGCCTCGACCTATCACGTGGACAACTCCTCCTTCCTTGCGGATCTCCACCCCTAGGGCCCGGAGGCACCCCTCCGTGCTCCGGACGTCCCTGGCGGGGGAAAGCCCCCGGATCTCCGTTTCCCCGTGGGCCAGCGCCCCGAGGATGAGGGCGCGGTGGGAGATGGACTTGTCCCCCGGGACCCGGGCCTCCCCCCTGATCGCCTTCGGTCCCCGGACCCGCATTTCCATCACGCCACCGCCTCGGTCTCGTACCCGAGCGCCCGCAGGACCTTCGCTGCCTCCTCGGCTTCCCCCTGGCTTCCTACGTAGATCCTGAAGGTCCCACCGATCCCCTCCCGCACCCGCATGAGCTCCAGGTCCTTGATGTTTATCCCCGCGGCCCCGAGCGCCCCGGTCACCTCGGCCAAGGCTCCCACCCTATCCGGCACCACCACCCGGACACTGGGGAATTCCTTCACGAAGCCCTTGGCGCGCTTGGGGATGGAGGCCCGCAGGGTCCTGGCGCGGGAGAAATCCTCCCCCAATCCCTCAGAGAGCCTCTCCCGGAGCCGCGAAAGCTCCCCGATCAGCTCCCCCAGGGCCCGGTCCACCCTCGCGGCGTTGGTGGCCAGGATGTCCTCCCAGATCCCGTAGGGGGAGGAGGCGATCCTGGTGAGGTCCCGGAAGCCGCCGGCAGCGAATGGGAGGAACCCCTCCTTCCTCCCCACCGTATTCACCAGGGCCACCGCCAGGAGCTGGGGAAGATGGCTCACGTAGGCGGCGATCTCGTCGTGGAGCCCGGGCTCCATTACCACGGGTATCGCGCCCAGGGCCTCCAGGAACGCCTCGAGCCGCGCCGCCGCCCCTTCGGAGCCCGGGAGTGGGGTGAGGACGTAGAGAGCGTTCTGGAAGAGGAACGGATCGGCGGCGCGGAAGCCGCTTCCCTCCGCCCCGGTGAGGGGATGTCCCCCCACGAAATGAACCTCCTCGGGGACAGCCTCGGCGGCGACGCGGCAGATCTCCTCCTTGGTGGAGCCGAGGTCGGTGAGGATCGTCCCCTGGCGCATGGCGGCCGCCGCCCGGGGAATCAGCCCCAGGATCGTCCGGATGGGGGTGGCCAAAAAGACGATATCCCCCTCCGCCGCGGCGCGTTCGAGCTCCTCAGGGGGATATCCCCCGTGAATCGCTTCCTTCCCCCGGGCAAGCTTCAGCACCTCGGGGTAGTCCACGCCCAGCACCGTGATCTCCGGGAGGACGCGCCTCGTCGCCAGCGCCAGCGATCCCCCCATGAGGCCCAAGCCCACGATCACGACCGTCCTAGGAAATCCTGGTTCCATTGGGCTGTCGCAACAGAAGGTCCCTCCCCAGGGTGCGGGCGATGTTCCTAAGCTCCCGCAGGAGCTGGGAGAACTGCTGTGGGAGGAGGGCCTGGGGGCCGTCGCTCAACGCCTCCTCGGGGCGGTGGTGGACCTCCACCATGATGCCGTCCGCCCCTGCGGCCACTGCGGCCCGGGCCATGGGGATCACCATGTCCCGCCTCCCCGTGGCATGGCTCGGGTCCACGATCACCGGAAGGTGCGTTTCCCGCTTGAGCACGGGCACCGCGGTGAGATCCAGGGTGAAACGGGCGAAGTCGGAGAAGGCCCTGATCCCTCGCTCACATAGGATCACCTGTTCGTTTCCTTCAGAGATTATGTACTCCGCCGCCATGAGAAACTCTTCAAGCGTAGCCGCAAGACCCCGTTTGAGGAGGACGGGCTTGTCCGCCCTGCCCGCCTCCCGGAGGAGGTTGAAGTTCTGCATATTACGGGCGCCGATCTGGATGATGTCGGCGTAGCGGGAAACCAGTCCCACCTGGGAGGGGTCCATGGCCTCGGTGACCACGTACATCCCGAACTCATCGGCCGCTTCCCGCAGGAGCTTCAAGCCTTCCTCTCCGAGGCCTTGGAAACTGTACGGAGAGGTACGGGGTTTGAACGCTCCCCCACGAAGGATCCACACGCCCTCCCGGGCCACCGCCTCGGCGATGGTCCTGATCTGCTCCACGCTTTCCACCGCGCAAGGGCCGGCGATAACCGCGATCTCCCGGGCCCCGATGGTGACCTCTCCGAGCTCGATCACGGTGTCCAGGGGGTGAAAGGCCCGGCTCGCCAGCTTATAGGGGACACTTACCTCTACGACCTTATAAACCCCATCCAACACCTCCAGCTCCCGAGGATCTATGCCTCTTTTTTCCCCGATGGCGCCCAAAATGGTGTAGTTCTCCCCTTGGGAAAAGTGGACCTTAAAACCGAGGGAAAGGAGCTTGTCCGTCACCCGGTCTATTTCCTGTTGACTGGCCCCGGGCTTCATCACCACAATCATTTCGCACCACCTCCTCTTGGAGCCTGCGCGTTTCGGCGATGATCCGCCGGAAGATCCGCGCCACCGCTTCCCCGCTCAAGGGGCCCGGATTTTCACGCCTCAGGCGGGCGATGATCTCCTCCTCCCTCTCCGGCGAGCGAAGCGGGAGACCCTCCTTGGCTTTTAGGCGTCCGATACGCAACGCCATTTCCGCACGACGGGCAAGGAGGCGAAGGAGTTCCCCGTCTATCCGATCAAGCTCCCGTCGCAGTCGTTCTATCATCCTTGCTCCTTGACAAATAAAAAGGTCGGGGCCTTTCGGCCCCGACCGCATGGGGTTTAGCGACCTCTTACGAGGCCGGGCTAAACCCCGATGGCAAAATAATACCAGCTGCTGTTTTTCAACGCATCAGCACACCACTCCACCGCCGAAAGTCTTTCTTTCCTCACCAAGGCAACTTCATATATACGACTTCATCTCCCACTTCGTCAAGGGCAATGAAGTGTGATGCACATCACTCAAAAGCAGGGGGAAACTCCCGAGGAAGTCCCCTAATGGCGCGCCAGGGGGATCTGCTTTAGCAGAATATGGTCTCCTCGGGCTTCGGCCCCACGCTTATGAGCCGCACGGGAACGCCCAGGGCTTCCTCGATGTAGCGGAGGTAATCCCTGGCGGCCCGTGGAAGCTCCTCTTTCACCCGGATACCACGCACGTCTTCCTTCCATCCGGGAAGACGTTCGTATATGGGCCGCGCATGTGATAGATCCATCAAGGAGGAGGGGAACTCCTCCACCCGCTCGTTCCCGATCCGGTAAGCGGTGCAAACGAGGATCTCCGGGAGCCCGGAGAGGACGTCCAGCTTCGTCACCGCGAGCTCCGTAAAGTCATTGACCCGCTGGGCATAGCGAAGCGCCACGAGATCGAGCCAACCGCAGCGGCGCGGCCTCCCCGTGGTGGCGCCGTACTCCATCCCCTTCCGCCGCAGGAGCTCCCCCAGCTGGCCCACGTCCTCGGTGGGAAACGGCCCCTCCCCCACCCGGGTGGTGTAGGCCTTGAGGACCCCGATTATCCGCTCCACTTTTTTGGGGGAGATACCGGCTCCGGAGGCGATCCCGTGGACGGTGGTGTGGGAAGAGGTGACGTAGGGATAGGTACCGAGATCGATGTCCAGTAGCGTCCCCTGGGCACCCTCGAAGAGGACATTCCGTCCCTCCGCCAACGCTGCGGTGATCGTTCGTATCGAGTCGCCGATCGTGTCCTTGAACGCAGCGTAAAACTCGAATAGCTCCTGGACCACCCGCTCGGGATCCATGGGCGGGCGGTAGGGATTCCGGTGGGCCCCCTCGAGCCGGGAGAGCCGTTCCCGGGCTACATCCTGGTCCGCTAGGTCCGCGAACCGGATACCCAGGCGCAGGGCTTTGTCTGCGTAGGCGGGGCCGATCCCCCGGCGGGTGGTGCCGATGGACTTCGCGATCCCGCTACCTACCTCCATCTCCTTGTGGTGAGGAAGGATCACATGGGCCCGGTCGGAGATGAGGAGCTTAGGGACGGGGCGGCCTTGTTTTTCCACCTCCTGGAGTTCCTCCCGCAGGACCCAAGGGTCGATCACCATGCCGTGGGCCAAAACACCCACAGTTCCTTCCCTAAGCGCCCCTGCGGGGAGGTGGTGGAGGCGGATCTCCCCATAGGAATCCACCACCGTGTGCCCGGCGTTGGGCCCCCCGTTGAAGCGGACGACGAGATCCACTCCTTCCGACAAGAGATGGGAGATCTTCCCCTTTCCCTCGTCGCCCCACTGCGCCCCGATGACCGCTATTCCCGGCATCTCCGGTTCACCGAAAGATCATCCAACGCCGAGAGCACAATCTCAAGCGTTTTCTCGAGGTCCACCGGGCCACCCAAGGCCTCCCGGAGGGAGATCGCCGTACCCCTCACTTCCTCCGGGATGGGGTTGTTCACGTTTATTCCCACCCCGATGACCACCGGCCCCTCCGCCTCCCCTTGGAAGAGGGTCTCCACCAGCACCCCTCCGAGCTTCCGCCCGAAGAGCTGGAGGTCATTGGGCGGTTTGGTGCTTATTGGGAGCCGGTAAAACTCCTTTATGGCCTTGGCCACCGCGGTGGCCACCTGAATGTGAAGGGGAGCGGGGGGCGGGAGCACGGCGGAGAGCCACAGACCCCCTTTGGGGGAATGCCAGAACGCTCCCCGCCGCCCCCGCCCCCGCTCCTGGACTTCCGCTACCACCACCAGACCCGCTTCCCCTTTTTCCCGGGCCACGTCCTGAGTGGAGCCCACCCGGAGGAGGCGGAGGATCTTCCACGGTGACCCGGTGACGCGTGACGGGTGACGCGTGACGGGTGCAGATGGTGGCGACAGAGAGTCCTTTGAAACGGGATGGTCACCGCTTGCCAGGTCCATCACGTTTTCACCCGACGGAGGTAGATCTTTCCCGATTTGCCGTGGATCTTGGTGGAGAGCCTATCCCGCTCGTCCCGCCGGCGGTCCCCTTCGTCCCTCGAGAACTCCACCGTGTACTCAGCCTCGGAGAGCTTCCCCTCCACCAGGGAAAGGGCGAGGACCTCCTCCTTTATGCGCTCGGGGAAGCGGCGGAAGATCTCCGAGATCTCTCCCTCGTAGCCGAGCTCGATCCGGTCGGTGACCTCGAAGCCCGCCTCTTTACGGGCGAGCTGGATGCGGTGGATGAGCTCCCGCAGGTCCCCCTCCGCCCGGAGCTCATCGTCCAGGCACACGTCCAAGGCCACGGCGTCATCGCCCTCCTCGAGCAGGACGTACCCTTCCGCCGTCTCCCAGGAGACCTTGACGTCGGCGGCCAGGAGCTCCACTTCCTGGCCGTCTACGGACACAGTGGCCTTCCCCTCGTCCCGTAGCCTCTGCCACAAGGCAGCATGATCGGCTCCTTTCAGAAAAGCTGCGATCTTCTGGGCCGTGGGCCCGAGGCGCGGGCCCAGGGAAGCGAAGTTAGGGGAGAGGACCGGTCGACGGAGCTCGCCCAGGCTCTCCACCAGGGCGATTTCCTTCACGTTGAGCTCTGCCTTCACAAGGTCCCAAAGCTCACCGGGCAGTTCCTCATCGCCCGGCCGCTTCCGCACCAGGAGCCGCCGCAGGGGCTGGCGGACTTTCACCTTGGCCAGGTTACGCGCCGCGAGGCCCAGGTTCGCCACCGTCCTCGCACGTTCCATCCCCCCCTCAAGGGCGCGGTCCCTCTCGCCGGCCTCGGGCCACGGAGCCAGGTGCACCGACTCCGGGTCTCCCTCGGTCTTCAGCGAACGCCACATCGCCTCGGCCAGGAAGGGGGTGAAGGGGGCGATGAGGGCGCTCAGGGTCTTCAGGGCCGTATAAAGGGTGTGGTAGGCGGAGCGCTTGTCATCGGTCCACTCCCCGCCCCAGAACCGGGGCCGGGAGAGGCGGATGTACCAGTTGGATAGGTCGTCCACGTATCGCTCCAGGGCCCGGCAGGCCTCCACCACCTTGTAGGCGTCGAGATACCCGGTGACCTCCTCCACCGCGGCGGCGGTGCGGGAAAGGAGCCAGCGGTCGAGGAGCGGGCGCTTATTCGGCACCGGCATCCCCGGGTCGAACCCATCGATCCCCGCATATAAGGCAAAGAAATCGTGGGAGTTCTTCACCGTCTCCAGGAACCCGGCCCGGGCCTTCCGCACCCCCTCCAGGGATATCCGCCGTACCGTCCAGGGAGCCGATTCCGCCGCCAGATACCACCGGATGGCGTCGGCGCTGTATTGGTCCGCTACGGGAAGGGGATCGATCACGTTCCCCCGGGACTTGCTCATCTTCTGTCCCCGCTCGTCGAGGCCCAGGCCCGTCACCAGTACCCGTTTGTAGGGCGTCTTCCCGTGGAGGAGGACCCCGGTCACGATAAGGGTGTAGAACCAACCCCGGGTCTGGTCGAGCCCCTCGCAGATGAAGTCCGCGGGGTAATTCTCCCGGAAGAGTTCCTCGTTCTCGAAGGGATAGTGCCACTGGGCGGTGTGCATGGCCCCGGAGTCGAACCAGGTGTCGAGGACGTGGGGCACCCGCTCCATCTCGTCCCCGCAGTCGCATTTGAGCCGCACCCGGTCGATGTAGGGGCGATGGAGTTCCACTTCACGCGCCAGCCCCGGATCCAGGGCCCTTTCGGCGAGCTCGGCCCGGGAGCCGATGACCTCCATCCGCCCACAAGATCTACACTCCCACACGGGGAGGGGAGTTCCCCAGAAGCGATCGCGGGAGAGGGCCCAGTCCCGCATGGAGTTCAGGAAGTCCCCGAAACGCCCTCGGCCCACGTGCTCGGGGTGCCACTCCACCGTCCCGTTCTCGGCGATGATCTCTTCCTTCTTCGCCGTGGTAGCGATAAACCATGAGTCCAGGGCGTAGTAGAGGAGTGGGGTGTCGCAGCGCCAGCAGAAGGGGTACTCGTGTTCCACCGTTCCGGCGCGGAAAAGCCTTCCCCGCTTCCGCAAGTCCTCCAGGATCACGGGGTCGGCATCCTTCACGAAGAGCCCCTGGGCGAGGGGGAAGGCATCGGTAAACTTCCCCGCAAGATCCACCGGCTGCACGAAGGGGAGACCCTCCTCCCTCCCCAGTTGGTAGTCCTCTTCGCCGAAGGCAGGGGCGATGTGCACCACCCCGGTCCCTTCCTCCATGGAGACGAAATCGGCCCCCACGATCCGGTAGGCGTTCTCTTTCCCAGCCACCAGGGGATAGAGGGGCTCGTACTCCCTGCCCACGAGCTCCTCTCCCGGAAACTCCCGTAGGAGCTCCGCCTCCTCACCCAACACGTCCTGGAGCCGGGGCTTGGCCAAAATCAGCCGCTCCCCACGGTAGCGGACTTCCACGTACGCCGCCGCCGGATCGATGGCCAAGGCCACGTTGGAGGGAAGGGTCCACGGGGTCGTGGTCCAGACGAGGACCTTGACATCGGGGTTCTCCACCAACGGCATCAGCACGAAGACGGAAGGATCCTCGGTAGTACGGTAACCCTGGGCCACCTCGTGGGAGGAGAGGGGGGTGCCGCAGCGAGGGCAATACGGGAGGACCTTGTGGCCCCGGTAAAGCAGTCCCTGCTCGTGGATCCGCTTTATCGCCCACCAGAGGGTCTCGATGTAATCATCGGTCATAGTGACGTAAGGTTGTTCGAGGTCGATCCAGAACCCCATCCGGCGGATCATCTCCTCCCACTTGCCGATGTAGAAGCGCACCGACTCCTTACATTTCTCCACGAAACGTTCGACGCCGTAGGAGACGATCTCCGGTTTGCTCTTTATCCCCAGTTCCTTCTCTACCTCGATTTCCACCGGGAGCCCGTGACAATCCCACCCCGCCTTCCGCAGGACGTAATAGCCCCGCATGGTCTTGTACCGGGGGAAGAGGTCCTTATAGAGGCGGGCAAGGAGGTGGGCGAAGTGGGGGGTCCCGTTGGCGGTAGGCGGGCCCTCGTAGAAGACGAACCTGGGTTTGCCCCTGGTTTTTTCCAGGCTCTTCTCGAAGACCTTTTTTTCTTCCCAGAAACGGAGGACTTCCCTTTCCCTTTTGGCTGGATCCTTCTCTATTTTGCGCGGCTGAAAGGCCATTCCTTTCCTCCTTTTTCCTAACAAAAACGGGAAACGTAAACGATAAATGCGGACGTGCCCGCGGCCTCTTCGCGGCTTCCCTGCCCCCTAGCGGGGCAGGATAATGAGGGGACCACGTATGGGCCAAAACATCTAGGACCTCCGTGAACGATTATAGGAAAAGAAAAAGCGGGGTACAATCCCCGTTTTTTTAAATGGGGGAGATCTTTTCCCCTCGGACGTCTTCAGCCGCTCCATGGTCCCAGTGTACCCCAGCTTGTGGAGACACGGGGTTTTCCACGCTCCGGCTTCGGGGTTATCTTCGTGGGGAAAATGGGATCCCTGTGGGATAGACGCGATCCTGCGGCCGGGGCACTTCTTTTCGCTCTTCCCCTCCTTTTCCTCGCGGTAGCTTTCTACCTCCCCCTATGGGAGGTGCTCGAACTCGGCCTCCGGGAAGGGGAACGTTATACTCTGGTGCGGTTTCGGGAGTTGCTTTCCGATCCCTATGTGCGGCATCTCTTCCGTTTCACGTTGGGGCAAGCACTTATCTCCGCCGCGTTGAGTCTCGTCTTGGGTTTCCCCTTGGGGTGGTTGCTTGCCCGCTACCGCTTCCCCGGCCGGGAACTCTTCCGGGCCTTCACCTTGGTGCCCTTCGTCCTCCCCCCGATAACCGTGGCCCTGGGATTCGTGCTTTTCTTCGGGAGGACGGGTTACCTCAATCAGGCCCTCATGGAGATCTTCGGCCTGGGTTCCCCTCCAGTGAAGATCCTCTATTCCCTTTGGGGGATCGTGCTCGCGCACGCCTTCTATAACGCGCCGGTATTCGCCCGGTTCGTGGCCGCGGCTTGGGAGGGCCTGGACCCCGAGCCCCTGGAGGCGGCGCGGACCTTGGGAGCCTCCCCGTTCTGGGCCTTCATCACCGTTACCCTCCCCGGCCTCCTCCCCGCCATCGCCTCGGCCTTTTCACTCGTCTTCATCTTCTGCTTCCTTTCCTTCGCCATCCCGCTCACCTTGGGGGGCGCTCGATACGCCACCCTTGAGGTAGGGGTCTACCTCTTCGCCCGCGTACACAACCAGATCCCTCAAGCCGCGGCGCTTGCATTGATGGAGCTTTTAATCTCCCTGTGCTTCTCCTACCTTTATCTACGGGGAGGCGGGCTCTTTTCGGGCCGCATGGTGGGGGGGAGACACCTTCCCACAACGTCCCTTTTTTCGCGGCGGGCCCACCTCCTGTGGGGCCTGTACCTTCTTTTTTCCGCGGTGCTCTTCCTGGGACCCTTGGGCTCGGTGATGGCCGACTCGTTTCTACGGACTGGCCCTA
>MTNL01000174.1 GCA_002010365.1 Candidatus Acetothermia bacterium JdFR-50
CCTTGAGCAACGTGAACCCGCCGGGCTGGTCCCGGATGAGGCCGCCGGTCGCGAGATCCAGGCGGTAGGTCTCGTAATCCCGGAGGACCCGAGCCGCCTCCTCCCGGGAGAGGCCCCGCAGGACTCGATCGAAGCCCGGGGCGGCGGGGTGCGGTGGGCGGATGTGGTAACTCACGGTCATCCCCGATTCCCTCAGCCGCTCGATCACCTCGGGCCGATGCTCGAGATACGCCCACACCTGGGGCCCGGTAAGATAGAAATCGCCCCGCACGCCATACTGCTCGAAGAGCTCGATCAAGCGAAGGACGGTGTCAGCGCTTTCGTCCACGTTCACGAATCGTGGACGTTGACGGCGAAGGTGATGTAGCCTCGGCACCCTTCCCGAGTGAGGGTGGCGCCCCCCTCGGAGGTAATCGCAGCTCTGGGGTCGACACCGGGGTGCTCCCGCTCCCACGCCGCGAAGGCCTCGGCCATTTCGGAGAAGGTGGCCCAGCGGACCCTCCCCGCGGCAGTCAGCGGGTCCACGGTTTCGGTCAGGAACCGGTCGATGGACTCCAAGGGAAACTCGCCCGGGTGCACCGTGATGTGGAAGACGTTCACCCGGTCCGGCCGTGCCGCCGCCAGGGATTCCCGCAGGTACCCCGCCAGGGCCTCGAACCACGCCCACACCCCTTTCTCCCGGATGAGGCGCCGCTTTTCGCGAAAGGCCTTTGGATCGATCATCCCGTCGGGGAGGTAGATCACGGGGCCGTCGGGGTCGTGGGTGGCGAAGCGGGACATATCCGCGGGATCCGGCCCTCCGGCGGGCCGCCAAGGATTAACTCCGATCACCTCCGCGGCGGCGGCCTGGACCCGGGGGTCCTTCCAATCGCCGTAGACCTCGAGGCTGGCACAGCGCGCCGCTTCCAGGATCCCGGAGTAGAGGTTCCCCCCGCTCCAATACCGGATGGGACCTTCAACCCCTGCAGCGTGGATCAGGGAGATCTCCTCGCGCATGGCCCGGCACCACTCTTCGGGGGGCAACCGCTCGGGCTCGAGGCCGAGGTGGGCGTTCTCGTGAAAGTGGAGGCCGATCTCGTGTCCCCGAGTCTCAAGGTCCGCGAGGATCGTGTTCCCGGCCTCAGCGACCACCTGGGTGAAGGGCGACTGCACCTGAACCACCAGCACCCCGCCGTGGCGCTCTACCACCTCCGCGAGGTCGTAGAGGTACCGCACATGGCGCTCGAATAGGGCCGGATCCCAGTAATCGCTCCGGCCGCCCCGGTACCCCTGGGCCGTGATGCCCAGGGGCTCTACGTGCGCACCGATGGCGAGGAGCAAAACCGCCTGCCCTCCGAACGCTGCACTACCTATAATTGCCGAGATCACGAGGACGAAGAAAAACCTCCACATAAGCGCTCCCTCCCGCCAGCAGCTTGGCAAATGAACGGACAAATATGAACTTAAAAGGGCTCAAAAAGGTTTTAAAACCCATCTGATCTCAGATCGCCAATTGGTGTACAAGTTCGTATAGCCGGGGGTCAATAGCCTTCCGCTTGCGCCGTATTACTTCCAGGGGAACCCGCACGATCTCCCCCCGCTGCCACGCCACCATGTGGCCGAAGAGTCCCGCCTTGACATCCTCCACCGCCTGGGCACCGAACCGGGAGGCCAGGATCCTGTCCGTGGCCGTGGGGGAACCGCCGCGCTGGAGGTGTCCCAGCACCGTCACCCGGACTTCCAGGTTGGTCCGCTCACGGAGGAAGTTGGCAATCACCCCTACGGAGCCTATCTTCGCGGTGACGCCCTCGGCCACTACCACGATGGAGTGCCGTTTCCCCTTCCGGTAGAGGGCCGATACTCTCTGGGCCACCTCTTCCAAGGAGACCTCTACCTCAGGAACGAGCACCAGCTCCGCGCCGCCGGCGAGCCCGCCCATCAAGGCAATGTAGCCCGATTCCCGCCCCATGA
Organism: Candidatus Acetothermia bacterium JdFR-50; assembly: GCA_002010365.1. Lineage (GTDB taxonomy): Bacteria > Bipolaricaulota > Bipolaricaulia > Bipolaricaulales > Bipolaricaulaceae > UBA3571. The sequence goes on from MTNL01000174.1 coordinate 1,951, forward strand.
CCTCCACTAAAAAGACCCGCTCGTGGGCCAGCGCGGTATCGCGTATCCGGTTCAGGGCCCACACCACGGTGTTCACCGCGGTATCCACCCCGATGGCGGTATCGGTCCCCTCTATATCGTTATCGATGGAGGCGGGGATCCCCACCACGTTAACTCCCTGCTCGGAAAGCCACCGGGCCCCTTGGAGAGACCCTTCTCCTCCGACGACCACCAGGGCGTCAAACCGCTCTCGCTCGATGGTCTCCAAGGCCCTGCGGCGGCCTTCCTCGGTGAGGAAAGCGGGGCAGCGAGCGGTGTGGAGGAAGGTGCCTCCGAATTCTATGATCCCGCCCACGTCGCGGGGGGAAAGAGGGACTATCTCGCCCTCGATTAGGCCTGCGTAACCGCGGCGGATGCCCAGGGTTTCGAGGCCCAGTTCCCATCCCCGGCGCACCGCGGCCCGCACTGCGGCGTTCATCCCAGGAGCATCGCCACCAGAGGTCAATATTCCCACACGCATGACGCCCCCACTCTACCCCGTTGCCCGCTTTGTGGCCAGGGGCATCTGCAAGGCAGGAAAATCAAGCGGAAAAAGCGATCGCTGTGCGAACAGTCTTCTTCGTTTCAGCACGGAGCCAGGCCACACTCAAGACCCAGCCCCATTCACTCGCTTCCCACCAGGAACCCCACCGCCGATGCCGCGTTCACCAACCCGAAACCCGTGCTTTCGTCCACGCCGGGAGTTCCCACATCGTCGGCGGTCAACCGGAGTATCTCCGCTACTCCTTCGGGGGAGAGGTCCTTGTCCAATGCCCACAGAAGGGCAGCAGTGCCAGCGACGTGGGGCGCGGCGAAGGAGGTGCCAGAGGAACGTACCGGCACCCCGCCAGGCACCACGGAAACTACGTCCACCCCTGGAGCCGCGAGGTCCACCTGGGGCCCCCTATTTGTGAAAGGTGCCGGAGCCTTGGTTCTATCCACGGCCCCCACGGTAATCACGTCTGGGAGGCACCCAAGCGATCTGACCCGGGATCCGCCGTTACCGGCAATGGTTATGAGTAGGACACCCTGCCGCACGGCATCTTGAATCGCGCGGCACACGAAACCGGGAGGATCGACCTTTGCATAGATGGAAAGGTTTATGATCCTCGCTCCGTTCCGAACGGCGTACTCGATCGCCTTCACCAGCTTGTCCCAATCGTTGCGGTAAAAGAACCCTCGGGAGTCGAGGAAACGCAGATCCATTATGCGAACCTTAGGAGCAACCCCACCGACCCCGGTGGCCATGTCCACACTGGCGGCGACCAGCCCCGCCACGAAGGTCCCGTGGTAATTCAGCGGGGTCCCGCAGAGGGGGTCCGGGTCATCATCCCGGAAATCCCAGCCGTGGACGTCGTCGACATAGCCATTTCCGTCGTCATCGATTCCGTTCCCGGGGATCTCCCCGGGGTTCTGCCACATACGGCCACGCAGAAGCGGCACCGTATAATCGATGCCGCTGTCGATTATGGCTACCACCACTTCCTCGGATCCCTGGGTTATCTCCCAAGCTTGGGGTGCCCGAATCGCTTTTAAGCCCCAGCGCAAGCGGGAAGCTGCCTCTGTAATAGCGCTGGGGGGAGTGAAAGCACCGACGCCGCCTACTGGTTCGGGCCTCGGCAGCCAGAGGCGGTGAGGAGTGAGAACCAAACCAACGACTATGAACCCGACCGAAATCCCTATAGCAAAAAATGCCCACCAGTATCGTTTCAGCATCCTTCGGCAGCCCGGCCACCCTTCGACCTATGCGGTCGGGAGGGTCCGTCGGCTTTGCGCCCCCGGGTTTCCCCGGGTTTGCCTTTATCGGGATGCTTTAGTGTTCAGAACCATGGGTCGTTTTCGGTGGCCTGGCTATGCCTCACCTCCTTCCCGAAGAAGATTAAAAACCCTGCTTGCTAGTTGTAACTACCACATGCAATTATATTGAAAGGTCGCAGTTGAGGCAAGTTTTTCAGATAAGCAAAATATCCGCGTGGGGTTAGTGGGGTTGCTCGCCGATGATCTTTATCAACACCCGCTTGGGCCGCTGCCCGTCGAACTCACCATAGAAAATCTGTTCCCACGGACCGAGATCTAATTTGCCCTCGGTAATCGCTACCACCGCCTCTCGCCCCATGAGCTGGCGCTTAAGATGGGCATCGGCGTTGTCTTCCCCGGTGAGGTTGTGTTTGTAATGCCCCCGGATCGTGGGGAGCAAGACCCTCAAGCCATCTAAGGAAATCCTCATGGAGGCCCTCCTCATCATCGTTTATGAACACGGAGGCCGTGATGTGCATGGCGTTCACCAAACATAGTCCTTCCTTCACCCCGCTTTCCCTCACTGCCTCTTCCACTTGGGGGTGATGTTTATAAGCTCTACACGGTTTTCGGTATTGAACCAAAGCTCCTTCCGATAGCCTTTCATCCGGTCTCCTTTTCCATAACAAAAAATTTCTGCTTGCAAAGGATCACGTACCACTTAGGATAACCGTCGTGGGGCGTCGTATCAGTCGTGTGGTCTGGGTGGACTCCCTCCCGTTGGGAGGAGGATATCCTGTGGTAGTCCAATCCATGACCAACACTCCTACGGCTGACATTCCCGCCACCGTGGCCCAGATCCGGACCTTGCAGGCCGTGGGCTGTGAGCTGGTCCGGGTAACGGTCCCAGACATGGATTCCGCCCGCGCCATCGCCGCCATAAAGGGTGAGGTCACCGTCCCCATCGTCGCGGACATCCACTATGATCCCAAGCTGGCCCTGGAAGCCCTGGAGGCCGGTGCTGACAAGCTCCGGCTCAACCCCGGCAACATGCGCGATCCCAAAGCCATCGAGGAGATCGCCCGCAGGGCCGCCGACCGGGGGGTCCCCATACGGGTGGGCGTCAACGCCGGCTCCCTGGACGAGAGATTCCTCCGAAAGGGCGAGGTAACCCCTGAGAGCATGGTAGAGGCTGCCTTGTGGGAAGTATCCCTTCTCGAGAAGGCAGGGTTCCGGGATGTGGTCATTTCCCTCAAGGCGGCGGACGTAGATCTCACCGTGGAGGCGAACCGCCTGCTCGTCCGGGAAGGGGACTGGCCCTTGCACCTGGGAATAACCGAGCCGGGGCCTGACCTGGAGGGAATCGTAAAGTCGGCGGTGGGGATCGGAATACTGGCGCACGAGGGGATCGGGGACACTATCCGGGTATCCCTTCCCGGAGAACCGGTACGCGAAGTGGAGGTGGCGTGGGAGATCCTCAAGTCCCTGGGGATCCGGAAACGGGGCCCAAGCTTCGTGGTCTGCCCCACTTGTGGACGAACGGGCGTGGATATCCCCGGCATAGCCGCCGAGGTCCGCCGACGCCTGTCCCACCTGACGGTCCCTCTCAAGATAGCTATCATGGGTTGTCCCGTGAATGGTCTCAAGGAGGTGAAACGGGCGGACTACGGCATTCTGGGGGGAAAAGGGTTTGGAACGATCTACGCCCATGGCGAGGTTAAGAAACCCAAGGTTCCGGAGGATAGGCTGGTCGAAGAGCTCATAGCTCTCATTTCGATCCAATCCTAGGAGCAACCCCAAACCACGACACCCACCGCCCTGTAGATCTCTGCTTGACGTCTGCAAGTCGGGTTTTACAATTTTATCGCAACAAAAGGAAACCAATCGAAAGATGCTTACCGAGCAGAGGCGCCGGCTCATCCTCGAGGAGCTCCGCAAGAAAGGGGTCGTGAGGACCTCCGAGCTCTCCCAGCTTTTCTCCGTCTCGCAGATGACCATACGTAACGATCTGAACGCCCTGGCCCGGGAAGGAAAGCTAGTGCGGATCCATGGCGGCGCCATGGTGAAGGAATGGGTGACCACTGAACCCTCATACCAGGAAAAGGCGTCCCTCAATATCGAGGAAAAACGCCGCATCGCCGCGAAGGCTGCTGGGCTCATCGAACCGGGGATGGCCATTTTCATCGGCAACGGCTCTACCACCATGCAGCTTGTGAAGGCCCTACCCTCCAATCTGGGCATACGCGTCTTCACCAACGCCCTCAACCATGCCATGGAACTCACCCAAGTCCCGGGGGTCGATGTGTACGTTGTGGGAGGCTATCTGCGAGGAGTATCCTTCGCAATGGTGGGACGCCTAGCGAAGAAATCGCTGGAGGATGTTTACTTCGACCTCGCCTTCCTTGGGGCCAACGGGATCTCCTTGGAACACGGGGTGACGATCCCCTCATTGGAAGAGGCGGATACTGCCGCTGAGATCCTGAGGCATTCCCGCCGGCGGGTTATCCTGGCCGACCACACGAAGTTCGGGGTGGTGACCCACGGCAAGATCGTCGATCTTTCTGAAGTGGACGTCATCATCACCGATTCGTCTCTAGCCCCTGAACTCGTGGACGCCTTCTCCGAGCTCGATCTAGAACTTCACCTAGCGTGAAAGAAGGGAGGTGAGAAAGAAGAAAAGAAGTTCCCACGAGAAATTATCCTTATAAGGAGGTGTTTGACAAATGAAGCGTTTTGTCCTGTTCGCGTTGATCGCGCTCTTTGCATTCGGAATGGCCTTGGGCCAGGACAAGATCAAGATCACCTTCTGGCACGCCATGGGCGGCTGGCGCGTGCCGTTCATCGAGCGGATGGTCCAGGACTTCAACCTCACCCATCCTTGGATCGAGGTCACCGTGGAGTACAAGGGATCGTACCGCGACACCCTCAACGCGGCCCTGGCGGCGGCCCGGGCCGGCAACCCGCCCCACATCGTCCACTCCTTCGAGGTGGGGACCCAGATGAACCTGGATTCCGGCATCTTCGTCTCCCTGGAGGAGCTCATCGACAAGTACGGTCTCATCGTCCCGTGGGAGGACTACATCGACGCCGCCCTGAACTATTACCGCGTGGGCGGGAAGCTCTTCTGCATGCCGTGGAACTCCTCTAACCCCATCCTCTACTACAACAAGACGATGCTCGATGCCGTGGGCGTGGAGATGCCGCGCAAGCCCACTTTCGAGGATATCTACGAGATCAGCAAGAAGCTGGTGGAAGCTAAGGTGGCGGAATACGGGATCACCTGGCCCCTCCACTCTTGGTTCTTCGAGCAGTGGATGGCTAATATGGGCGTAGACTTGGTCAACAACCAGAACGGCCGCGCCGACTACGCCACCGAGATCAACCTCCTGGATCCCGCGGCCATCGAGATCATGTCCTGGTGGAAGAAGCTCTACGACGAGGGCCTCTGGGTGAACCCCGGCCGCGAGAACTGGTCCCAGGCACGCCAGATCTTCATCTCCGGTCAGTCCGCCATGCTCATCTCCTCCACTTCTGATGTCACCCGGATGGAGAACGCCGCCGTGGAACAGGGCTTCGAGCTCGGCACTGCGTTCCTGCCCATCTCCTCCAAGTACGAGCGCCACGGCGTGGTGATCGGCGGTGGCGCTCTGTGGGTAACCGGCAACCACCCCGATGAGGAGCTGGAGGCCGCGGCCACGTTTGTGGTGTGGATGACCCAAGTGGCCCAGACCATCCGCTGGCATCAGGGCACCGGCTACTTCCCCATCCGGGACTCCGCCGTGGAGATCCTGGAGAAGGAGGGATGGTTCGTGACCCATCCCAACCACCGCACCGCCCTGGACCAGCTCCGTGAGACCAAGCTCGTCACCGCCACCCAAGGGGCGCTGATGGGCAACTTCCTTGAGGCTCGCACCTTCATCGAGGACGCCATCGAGGCCATCCTGGCCGGGACTCCCATCGAGACTGCCCTGTCCGAGGCCAAGGCCAAGATCGACCAGGGCCTCAAGGATTACCTGGAGCTGGTCGGTGGCTGATAGGGAGAAAAGGAGGGGGAGCCCGTATGGGCTCCCCTTTTCTTCTTTGGCTTAGATAACGGGGGGGTCATGCAGAGCAAATTCCCGAATAGGTGGCTGCCCCTGATCCTCCTTCTGCCCACCATCGCCGTTTGTGCGGTCTTCCTCTATTACCCGGTGGCCCAGAGCTTCGAGTGGAGCCTGTATCGGGCGGCCTTCATGGGGCTAAAGCGGATCTACGTCGGGTTCCAGAACTATGTCCGCCTCTTCACCTCTTCCGACTACCACAAGAGCCTTGTCGTGAGTCTCATCTTCGCCGCGGGGGTGGTGGTGATCGGACTCTCGATTTCGCTGGCCATCGCCCTTTTGGCGAACCGCAAGATCCGAGGGGCGCGGATCTACCGCCTGCTGCTGATCTGGCCATACGCCCTCTCCCCAGCGGTGGCGGGGACCATCTGGCTGTTTCTTTTCAACCCAACCTCGGGGGTGCTCACTTACTTCACCGATCGCTTCTTCGGGTTCCGGCTGGATTGGCTCACCAACGCCAACCTCGCCCTCCTTGGGGTGATCGTGGCCGCGGTGTGGAAGAACTTGGGCTACAACATCGTGTTCTTCCTCGCGGGGCTCCAGAACGTCCCCGGGGAGATCCTGGAAGCGGCCCGCATCGACGGCGCCGGGCCGTGGAAGTGCTTCTGGAAGGTGACCTTTCCCCTGCTCTCCCCTACCACCTTCTTCCTATTCATCATGAACTTGATCTACGCCTTCTTCGGGGCGTTTGGGCTCATCGACGTGATGACCAAAGGGGGACCGGTGAACGCCACCAACATCCTCATCTACAACCTGTACCGGGACGCCTTTCAGCACAACAAATGGGGCATGGCCTCGGCGCAGTCGGTGATCCTCTTCGTGCTCGTCGTGGTCCTCACCCTGATCCAGTTCCGGACCACCGGAAGGAGGGTGCACTATGGCGCCTAAGGGACGCTCCGTTTATTGGTACAGGAAACGGGCGGCGATTGTGCTCACCCACGCCGCCTTAATCATCGCCGCCTTGCTCATCTCCTCCCCAGTGCTCTTTGCCATCATAAAGAGCACCCAAACCACCGCCCAGGTCTTCTCCTACCCCCCCAAGTTCGTGATCGGCACCGCCGCCCCGGAGAACTACAGCATCGCCTGGCATAATTACAACCTGGGTCGGCTGATGCTGAACACCTTCATTGTGGCCGGGGCGGTGATGTTGGGCAAAACCTTGCTTTCCCTCTTCGCGGCCCTAGCGCTTGTTTACTTCGACTTCCGTTTCAAAGCGCTGATATTCGTATTCATCCTGGTGACCTTGATGATGCCGGTCCCAGTGCGGATCGTGCCCCTGTTCGACCTAATGCGAAAACTCCATTGGGGCGACACCTTCTGGGCGCTGACCATCCCATTCTTGGCCTCGGCCACGGGCACGTTCCTCTTTCGGCAACACTTCATGTCCTTCCCCACTTCCTTGGTAGACGCCGCCAGGGTGGACGGCGTGGGACCCCTCCGATTCCTGTGGCAGATCCTCATTCCCATGTCCATGAACACCATCGGAGCCCTGGCGGTAATTGAGTTCGTCTACATCTGGAACCAATACCTCTGGCCCCTGATCATCATCTCCTCCAACCGCAGCCAGATGATTCAGATCGGCCTCAAGATGCTCACCGGGGCCGGACCCCAGGGGATGGTGAACTGGGGCGTGGCCATGGCCGGAACGGTGATCACCATGCTTCCACCCCTGATCGTTTTCATGCTCCTGCAGGAGCAGTTCATGCGCGGCTTCGCCCTCGCCGAGGAGAAATGAAGGTCATCGCGCACCAGGCGAACAGCAAGGAGGAGCTGGAGAGGGCCCTGAAGGCAGGGGTGGACATCATCGAGATCGACATCTGGGCCACCCGGGGACACAGGTTTCTGGTGTTCCACGACATCTTCTTGGAGAAGTTCGGCCGCCGCAATAACTGGACCATGTACCTCACCCAAGAGGAGATCGAGGAACTCCGCCGCGCCCACCCGGGTTTACTGTACTTGGAGGAGGCGCTGGAGCTGCTGCGGGGCCGGCTAGGGGTGTTTCTGGAGTTGAAACGTACCCGGCACGCCGAGGCCAGCTACGCGTGGATCGAGGAGGAGCTCCTGCGGCTGTTGGAGGCGAAGGGGGCGTTGGATCGGGTCACGTTGATCTCCTTCGATCACCTCTCCCTGCTCAGATTCAAGGAGCTCCATCCGCAAGCGCGGGTGGGGATGATCTGCGCCGGCGAATGGTTGAACCTTTGGGATGAGGTGGAGCGGCTGGGGCCGACGGCGGTCCTTCCCCACTGGGCCCAGACCACCCCGCGTCTGGTAGAGGAGGCCCACCGCCGGGGGATCGCGGTGTATCCCTGGATCGTGAACGCTCGGGATCTGTGGGAGATCTTCCGCGAGATGGGCGTGGATGGGATCATCACCGATGAGTTCGAGGGGTTGCTCGAATTCCTGGGGCGGAAGACGGAGGTGAAGCGTGGCTCTCTACTTCCCCGATGACGGAGCGTTGGAGCGGCTCGAGGAG
>MTNL01000077.1 GCA_002010365.1 Candidatus Acetothermia bacterium JdFR-50
GCAGCCTCACCTCGGGCTGCGGTCGGGCCGGGGCCGCGGGGCGCGTATCGCGGGCGGGCTCGAGCTCCCGGGGATCGGTCCAGATGCGTTTCCCCTTGATCTCCACCTCCACTCGTTCCCCGTCCACCGCCCGCACAACCCCCAGGGCTCTGGTGGCCCGGAACCGCACCGTCTGTCCCACCCGGAACGCGGGGGCGGGCCCGACCTTCCGGGGGGACAGGGACTCCAGGCGCTCGGAGATGGCCTCCAGGCGCTTGAGGGCCATCCGCCGCGCCTCCCGTTCCCCCTCCCTGGCCGCGGCGATCAGGCGTTCTATCTCCCTCTTGGCCCGCCTTATCTCCTCATCCAGGCGCGCTAGCTCCCGTCCCAGCTCGACCTTCTTCCGCTCCCGCAGACGCTCCAACCTGTGCCCGTATTCCTCCCGCAGCGCCCGCGCCCGGGCGAGCTCCTCCTCCAGCTCCCTCCGGGCCCGCTCCAGTTTCGACCTCTCCTCCATCAGGGCCCGGATGATCTCCTCGGCCTTCACCTCCCCCGAGGAGAAGTGGGACCTGGCCTTGGCCACGATCTCCGGGGAGAGTCCGAGCCGCTCGGCGATGATCAGGGCACAGGAGCTCCCCGGCACCCCTTCCAGCACCCGGTACGTGGGGGACAGGGTATCCAGGTCGAACTCCATGGAGCAGGACTTCACCTCGGGATGCATGATGGCGAAGTTCTTGAGCGGGGTCAGGTGCGTGGCCACCGCCACCGTGGCCCCGGTCGAAAGGAGATACTCCAGGATCGCCAGGCCCAGCGCCGCACCCTCCTGGGGATCGGTCCCGGCGCCGAGCTCGTCCAAAAGGACTAAGGTTTCGGCGTCCGCCTCGGCCAGGATCCCCACGATGTTCCTCATATGGGAGGAGAAGGTGGAGAGGGACTGTTCTATCGACTGCTCCTCGCCGATATCGGAGCGGACCTTCCGGAAGATCCGGAGCCGGGTGCGGGGCGAGGCCGGGAGAGGGACCCCGGCCTGGGCGAGGAGGGAGAAGAGCCCGATGGTCTTCAGGGTGACCGTCTTCCCCCCCGTATTGGGGCCGGTGATCACTACCATCCGCTGGGGATCGCCGATGGAGATGGTGACGGGGACGGCCCGCTCCCCGAGGAGAGGATGTCTTGCCTCCACAAGCTCCACCGCCCCGGCCTCGGAGAGCTCCGGGATCACGGCCTCCGCGGCCTCGGCGTAGCGGGCCCGGGCGAAGAGGGAATCCACCCGGGCCAGGATCTCGGTGTCCCGGAGGAGGTCCCGCTCCTCGGTGTGGAGATGGGCCACCAACTCCTTCCGGATCCGCCTTATCTCGCGTTCGATCTCGTCCTCCAGCTCCCGGAGGCGGTTGTTGTCCCGCACCGCCGAGGCGGGCTCGGCGAAGACGGTCTGTCCCGTGGCGGAGGTATCGTGCACCACCAACTCCACCAGCCCCTGGGCTCCGGACTTCATGGGGATCACAAGCCTCCCTCCCCGCTGGGTGATCACCGGGTCCTGGACCAGCTCCCGGTGGCGGTCGATGAACGTGCGGAGGTGTCGGGTGAGCTCGCGCACGAGCTCCCGGCGCTGGCGATGGAGGAGCCGGAGGGTGGGGGTGGCGTCCTCGCGGATCCGCCCGTGGTCGTCGATGGTCCCCCGGATCGAGGCCAATAGCGCCCGCTGGTCGGAGAGCCGCTCCACAAAACGCGAGAGCTTTGGGTAGCGGGGGCTCGAGAGCTCCATCCGGACCCGCATCGCCGCCTCGATGAAATCGGCCACATCCAAAAGCTTTTCGGGATCGAGATCCCCGTGTTCCCGGGCCTCGGCGAGGATGGGCCGGATGTCGGAGAGGCCCCCGGGGACGAACCCCCGGGCCACCGCCTCCCGCATCTCCTCCACCAGGGCGAACTCCGTCCTTATCCGGTCCGGGTCGGCGCTCGGCTCGAGGGCGAGGACCGCCTCCCGTCCCAGGGGGGAGGCGGCGTGGCAGGCCACGAGCTCCAGGACCTTTCCGTACTCCAGGTCCCGCAGCGTCCGCTCGTTGACGACCTCCATCCTAGAAGTCCAGTCCGCGGGAGAGGATCTCCCGGGCCTCACGTACCATCTCCTCGATGATTTCCCGCACCGGCTTTATCTCCCGGATGAGCCCCGAGATCTGGCCCGCCATCAACGATCCGGTCTCCAGGTCCCCCTCGTACACGGCTCGCCGCAGTCCCCCCACCGCCAGGGATTCGAACTCCTCGGGATCCCTCCCTTCCTCTTCGTAGCGGGCCAAGGTCTTCGTCAACTTGTTGAGCAGGCACCGCACCGGCCGGCCCAGGGTCCGCCCGGTGACGATGGTGTCCCGGTCCCGGGCCTTGAGGATCGCTTGCTTGTAATTGGGGTGCACCGGTGCCTCTTCCGAAGCAACGAACCTGGTCCCCACCTGTACCCCCTCTGCCCCCAGGGCGAAAGCCGCGGCCATGCCGCGGCCGTCGGCGATCCCCCCGGCGGCCATCACCGGGACCGAGACCGCGTCCACCACCTGGGGCACCAGGGCCATGGTGGTGATGGTCCCGATGTGCCCCCCCGATTCCATCCCTTCGGCGATCACCCCATCAGCCCCGTACTTCTCCACCCGCACCGCCAGCGATACCGCGGGGACCACCGGAAAGACCTTTATCCCCGCGGATTTCAAGGCGTCCATGTACTTGGAGGGGCTCCCGGCGCCGGTGGTCACCAGCGCCACCCGCGCTCGGACCACCACTTCCACCTGCTCGGGGACGTTGGGATCCATGAGCATGAGGTTCACTCCGAAGGGCTTATCGGTGAGCTCCCGCACCCGGGCGATCTCCCGTTCCAAGTCCTCGGGGGACATGCCACCTGAGCCGATAATCCCCAGTCCTCCTGCCTCGGAGACGGCGGCCACCAAAGGGGCCCTCGCTACGTGGGCCATCCCCCCGGAGAAGATGGGGTATCTGATTCCCAGCATTTCGCAAATCCTATTCGCCATGACGCACAAATATAGCGACCCGGAAGCCTCGCCCCAAGCCAACATGGGTTCGGCTAAGATTGGCAGGAGGGGTATGGAGAAAGCGATGCGTTTGGCAATGGGACTCTCCCTTCGGCTCACGGGATCGGCCTCAGCGTGGGGCTCCGGTACCCCGGGGGTGGGGTATGGAGAATAAGGGGACGATACGGTTCGGTGTCTACAGCGGGGAGACGTTCCTGGCCGAAAGGGCATTGGCCCGGCGGCTCTCCGCGTTAGGGGAGGTGGAGCGGGTGATCCTCTGGGGGGACGAGGCCACCGCCGCCGACGTGTTGGAGGCCCTGGGGACGCCCCTCCTCTTCGGGGGCGGAGCGATGCGAGCGGTGGTGGTGCGCCGGGCCGACCCCTTGGCGGGGGACCAGCGCCTGACCGCGGCTTTGCGGGGCGGTCCCCCGGAGGGCGTGGCCGTCTTCTTCTTGGGGGAGGAGATAAAGGGGCCATTGGCCACCGCCGCCGACGAGTTCATCCACTTCAAGAGGCCCACCAAGGGCGAGCTCCGGGAGCTGGCGGTGGAGCTCATGCGGGAGGCGGGGCTCAGGGTCCATGGGTTCGTGTTGGACATGCTCCTGGAGGCCTGCGGCGGCGACGCCATGCGCCTCGCCAGGGAGATCGAGAAGCTCTCGCTGTGGAAGGGGGGAAGGCTCCCCCGGGATAGGATCCCTGAGCTCTTTTATTTTTCCGAGCCGGCGCCCTTCGGATTCCTGGAGGGGATCGGGTGGCGGGATCGCTTGAGCGCCCTGCGGGAGCTCTCCTCCCTTTTGGAACGGGGATGGGATCCCACAAAGATCTTCTTCCTGTTGGTTTCCCAAGTGAGGGCCCTGATCCTCGCACGGGCAGCCCTGGAGGGGGAGCCGCTCCCCGAGGGGCCGGATTGGCTCTGGCGCCGGCGTCTCCAGCAGGCGCGCAACTTCCGAAAAGAAGAGCTCCTGGAGCACTTGATGTCGCTCCAGGAGCTCGACCTCAAGATAAAACAGGGCCAGATGGATCCCGTCAGCGCCCTTTACCTCTTCACTTTGCGGGTTGCTCCTGGACCACCCTGACGGGGATCCACTGGGCAAGCCCCGTGGTTTCGAGCAGGAGCCGTGACACCACGAGGGCCGAGAAGAGCGACCCCGCCACGCCCAACGCCAGGGTGATCCCGAAGCCCTGCACCGGGCCCGAGCCCAGCATGAAGAGGATCACCGCCACGATGATAGTGGTGATCTGGGCATCCAGGAGGGCGGAGAGGGACTTGGCGAACCCAGCGGTAACGCACGCCCTGGGGGCCTTGCCGGTGCGGCGCTCCTCCTTTATCCGCTCGAAGATGATCACGTTGGCGTCCACCGACATACCGATGGTGAGGACGATACCGGCGATCCCCGGGAGGGTAAGGGTGGCGCCGAAGGCCCGCAGCGCCCCGAAGATGAAGAGCATGTTCACGATCAGGGCCACATCTGCCACCAACCCCAACGCCCGGTAGTAGATCACCATGTAGATGAGCACCAGGATGAAGCTGATGAGGAGCGCCATGGTGCCGCGGCGGATGGAGTCCGCCCCCAGGGTCGGCCCCACGGTGTACTCGGAGAGGATCTTCACGTCCACCGGCAGGGCGCCGGAGCGGAGGACCACCGCCAGGAGCTTGGCCTCGTCGAAATCGAAGGCCCCGGTGATCCGGGCGCTATCGATGCGGCGGGNGCGCTGGGCGGTGCGCTTGAGGTCCACGTTTATATACGGGGCGGAATAGACCACCCCATCGAGCACGATGGCCAGCCGGTCTCCCTCCTCGCCCGGGGTTTCCCCTTGGGCTTTGAGGCGGGAGATCACCTCGGCGAACTGCTTCGCTCCCTCACGGTTGAAATCGATGAGGACTTCGAAATAACCGGCATAACGGGGCTCCGGATTGGGGCGCACATCGGCGTCGGTGAGGATGTCCCCGGTTAGGAGGGGCTCTCCCACCAGATACCACATGACCGGATCCCCGTTTTCGTCGCGTTCGTGAGAAGGGAGGATCTCTTGGAACCCCCGGCGCTCGGCCTCTAAATCGTCCCGGTTTGGAGAGGACTTGATCACCTTGCGGAACTCCAGCATCGCCGTGGCCCCGATGAGGCGGCGGGCCTGTTCGGGATCTTTGAGCCCGGGGATCACCACCTCGATCTTGCCCTTTCCCAGGGGACGGATGGTGACGTTGGCGAGGCCGTACTGATCCACGCGGTTTTCCAGGATGGTGACGATGCGGGAGGTTATATCTTTCTGCTTCTCCGGCGAGAGTTCAGAAACCCCTACCCCTTCCAGTTCGATCCGGGTGCCGCCTTTGAGATCCAGGCCGAGGTTGATCACCTTATCCAAGGGCCAAAAAGGGAACAACAACCCCAACGAGGCGAATACCACCGCCGCCGTTAGCCCGAAACGGATCCAGTTGGCGCGTTTCATCCCCCCTCCTTGGCTACTTGCGCACCTTTTCCACGATGCTGGACTTGGCGATCCTGACCTTGGCCCCTTCCTCCAGGGAGAGGATCACGGTGTCGTCGTCGATCTTGTCGATGGTGCCGTAAATACCGCCCGCGGTGACCACCCGGTCCCCGCGCTTCAAGCTCTGGAGGAGCTTCTTATGTTCCCGCTCGCGCCGGCGCTGGGGCCGAATGATGAGGAAGTAAAAAATGGCGCCGAAGACCACGATGAGAATGACCAGGGATATCAGCGACTGCGCTCCTTGGTCCTGCGGCATATCATCACCTCTTTTCGCTTTTGATCCGTAAAACCCCTAGCCCCACATAGGCCAGGGCCATGAAAGCGATTACTGCGCTCCAAATTAATAATCCGGTTCCCGTAAGCCCTTTCCCCACCGCGATCAATTGGTGGATTAGGGCGAAAACGCCAAACCACAGTATAGCGTAAAGGAAGGCCACAATCGACCGCGGCGCCCGGTGGGCGGCGAGGTCGAAGAGGACGGTCAGGGGAGGGAGAGCGAGCCAGAGAATGAGGGCGTGACGCGCGTCCACAAGCCCGAGCCCCAAAAGGAGCACCGCGTGGCCGGGGAGGAGGTTTAAGAGGTTTTTGCGGACGGCTTCCCGGCGGTAACCCACGCGTTCCCGCCGCAGCCAGTAGAACCAGAGCCCGAGGAGTTCCATCCCCGCCAGGGCCCTGAGCCATAGGGGAAGTGGCGGCACGGCGGCGGCGATGATGAAAAGGACGAGTACCAGAGGCGCGGTGACGGCGCTCATAACACCTCCCGGAAGATGTACCCCAGTCCCAAAAGGAGGAAGAACCCCAGGGTATCCGTGAAGGTGGTGAGGATGACCGAGGAGGCCAGAGCCGGGTCCAGGCCCAGAGCCCGTAATCCCAGGGGGATGGATGCTCCCACCGTCCCCGCGATCACCATGTTTCCCACCATGGCCAGGAACGCCACCAGGCCCAAGTAGGGGTTGTGCTTCCACGCGAAGGCCACCGCTCCCACCACGAGCCCCACCGCCAGGCCGTTGAGAAGCCCAAGCAGGACCTCCTTGGCCAGGATCGGAAGGCCCTTCCCCGGGGGCACCTCCCCCAGGGCGATTCCCCGGGTGACGATGGTGACCGTCTGCATCCCCGCGTTCCCTCCTTGTCCCGCGATCACCGGCATGAAGATGGCCAGAGCAGAGATCTTGGCGATCACCCCCTCGAAGGCCCCCACTACCGAGGCCGCCAGGAACGCCGTGGCAAGGTTTATGTAAAGCCAGGGGAGACGCATCCGGAGGGACTCGTGCCAAGGGGTATCCACCCGGTCCTCCCGGGGCACGTTGGCCATCTTGTACATGTCCTCGGTGTCCCGGAGGATGACGGCGTCCAGGATATCGTCCATGGTTACGATCCCGAGCAACCTTCCCTCCGCATCCACCACGGGGAAGGCTAGGTAGCCGTACTTGTCGAACGCCTGGGCCACCTCGTCGGCGGACATATCGGGGGAGAGGGTAACCACCTCGGGCCGCATGATCTCCCGGACGGGGGTGTCAGGTCGGGCGAAGACCAGGTCCCTAAGGGAGAGGACCCCCAGGAGCCTCCCCTCCTCGTCCGCCACGTAGACGTAGTAGACCGTCTCCGCCTCCTCGGCGACCCGGCGGAGCCGTTCTATCGCCTCCTGGGCGGTGATGTGGGCGGGCAGGGCCACGTATTCCGGGGACATGAGGCCGCCGGCGGAATCCGAGGGGTATCGGAGGAGCTCCCGCAGCGTGCGGGCCTTGTCCCGGTCGATGGTCTCCAAGTGGCGGAGGATCTCGTCCACCTCGCCCCGGGAGAACTCCTCCAGGACATCCACGGCATCGTCGGGCTCCATGCGGGAGATGATGGTGGTGGCCTCCTGTTGGGGGAGCTCCTCCAGGAGATCAGCGGCCTCCTCCGGGTCCATCTCCTCCAGGGAATCGGCGGCGGCCCGGACCTTGTAGAGCTCGCGCAGGAGGGAGACGGCCTCCTTTTCGGGGAGGCGATGGAGGAGCTCCGCCACTTCGGCGGGGTGGCGCTGGGCGAGCTCTTTAGGATCGAGGGTCGTCGTCCCTCCGTTGCGTCCGCGCATCTCCGGGGCGAATATAACGGAAGCGAAAAGGTTCACCCAGGAGGTGTGATTTGCGCCTCTTCAGCACCTTGGAGCGGGGCTTGGTGGAGCTTCCTCCGCCGCAGGAGAAAAGGAGGGTGGGGATGTACGTGTGTGGCCCCACCGTCTACGACCTTATCCACATTGGCAACGCCCGCCCCTTCATCGTATTCGACGCTCTGAGGCGATATTTGGAGTCCCGGGATTACGAGGTGATCTACGTGCAGAACATCACCGATATCGACGACAAGATCATCAACCGCGCCCGGGAGGAGGACTCCTCACCTGAAGAGATCGCCGAGCGCTTCACCCGCGAATACCAGGAGGACCTGCGGGTACTGGGAGTGAACCCGCCCACCTATCAGCCCCGGGCCCGGGCCTACGTGGACAAGATGATCGAGCTCATCGAGGAGCTCGTGGCTAAGGGCCACGCCTACGTGGCCGAGGGGGACGTATACTTCTCGGTGAGGAGCTTCCCCGATTACGGGAAGCTCTCGGGGAAATCCATCGACGATCTCCTCACCGGGGCACGGGTGGATCCCGGGGAGAAAAAGAAGGATCCCCTGGATTTTGCCTTATGGAAGGCGGCCAAACCCGGGGAGCCCAAATGGCCCTCTCCTTGGGGGCCGGGGCGCCCGGGGTGGCACACGGAATGCGTGGTGATGTCCCGGGAGCTTTTGGGGGAGACCCTGGACATCCACGCCGGGGGAAACGATCTCATCTTCCCCCACCACGAGAACGAGATTGCCCAGGCTGAGGCAGCAAGCGGGAAGCCCTTCGCCCGGATCTGGCTCCACAACGGGATGCTCACCGTCCGGGGGGAGAAGATGGCCAAGTCATTGGGGAACTTCTCCTATGCCCGGGACGTGGCGAGGGCCTTCGGGACCGAAGCGGTGCGGTATTTCTACCTCTCCCGTCACTGGAGGAAGCCCTTGGACTTCTCCCTCGAGGCCTTGGAGGAGGCCCGGAAGGCGGTGGAGGGGGTGTATGAGTTCCTAGCCGAGGCCGAGCTCGCCGGGGAAGGCGACGAGGTTCCCCTCCCGGACGAGCTGGCGGGTGAGGTGAATCTCCTGGAGGAGAAGTTCCACGGGGATCTGGAAGACGATTTCAACACCCCCGGAGCGCTGGCGGCGCTCCAGGGGATGGCCAACGCGGGGAAACGCTTCGCCGCCGGTGGCGGCGACCGCCGCGCCCTGGGAGCCATCGCCCGGAAGATCCGGGAGCTGGCCGCGCCCCTGGGTCTCTTCCAGGAAGAACGCGCCCCCGCCCTCTCTGCCCAGACGGAGGAGCTTATCGGCCTTTTGGTGGAGCTCCGGGCGGAGCTCCGCAAGGAGAGGAACTTCGGGCTTGCTGACAGGATCCGGGAGAAGCTCGCTTCGCTGGGGGTGGAGCTCAAGGACACCCCTCAGGGCACCGTTTGGACGCTGAAATAGCCGAAATCCGGGGTGCAGGCCCGGGTGGATGGTCACTCATGGATCGCTCGGGGGCTCGAAATCCTCCCAGAAATCCTACTCCCCGTGGGGCTCGGGTCCTCTACACGATCTCGGATGACCTCATACGTCTCAGCGGGGTCCACCTCGACGTACTGATGGACCAGGATAAATATTGCACATGCTGATCATCACCTCTAAAGTTTCGGCCTGTTCCGGGGATACGATGCCGTTATCGGAAAGGCGTCGTCATGGTATATCCCGGTATTCGTTCCAAGGTTATCCACCAAGCCGGCTAAAATGTGGGCCTCGATATCGATGTCGTTTTGAAGAGCGGTCCGAAATTCCAGTTCCGCGGCATAGAGTTTCAATTGAACCGAACTCCTCCCACGGCACCTTGCGGTCTATCATTTTTCGCTTACCTCGCTGAATTTGCCCTCGCGGATCCTCCCGGTAGAGATAGCGCTGTTGGATCCCCCAGAGGGGCCTGGTGTCGAGGTACCGGAGCTTGATCCTCACCTCAAATGCCAATCGGGCCCTGTCATCCCGGGAATAGAGGAGCTTTTCCTTGCTTGTCACTCGGTGGACCAGAAGGGGAGGGACATCGTTGAGCACCACGAGGTCCACGCGATCCGTTCTCAACGCCCTGGCCAGTTCGACTACCAGCCCGGCCTCATAGCCATAAGGTTCGGCACGATCTATCTTCCTTCTTCCCTTTGTCCACCAGCACGACGATATCGACGCCGGCGTGGGTGATCCCCGTCACGGCGGAGCCGAAGAGGTAGGCCGCGATCACCTCCCTCCGGCGACGGAAGATCGGGGCCAGGATGTGCTTTATCTCCTCATACTTCCCCATGGCACCGCCCATTGCACCCCTGCCGGGGCATTACCAGACGAGGGCGGGATGCTCCCTTCTCAGGCGCCGAACTTGGGGCCGCGGTTGCAGTAGCCCAAAAGCTGGGGCACCAGGTTCCCCGAGAACCTCCCG
>MTNL01000169.1 GCA_002010365.1 Candidatus Acetothermia bacterium JdFR-50
GCCTCCTCACACAGCCTCTGGGCGTGGGAGTAGTTTCCCTCCACCGCGAACACGGTGGCCCCGAAGGCGAGGAGCTGCGCGATCTTCGGCCGAGGGGTTCGCTCGGGGACAAAGATGTAGGCGGGGATCCCGGAGGCGGCGCAGAAGCCGGCCACGGAGCTCGCGGTGTTCCCGGTGGAGGCGCAGGTGAGGGCCGCCCGCCCCAAGTACCGGGCGGCGGCGATCACCACCGCCGTGGCCCGATCTTTGTAAGAACCAGTGGGGTTGAGGGAGTCGTCCTTGATCCACAGGGCGGAGAGCCCGAGCTCCGCTGCCAGTTCCGGCCGCGCGTATAGCGGGGTCCAGCCGGCGCGGAGGTCCACGGCGTACTCGAAGCCCACGGGGAGCACCTCTTCATACCGCCACAGGGAAAACCTTCTGGTCTGCGCGAAGCTCAAAGGAGAGAGCTTCCGGGCCAGGGCGCCGTAGTCGTAGAGTACCTCCAAAGTCCCCTTCACCGGGCCGCAGCGGGGGCAAAAATAATCGTGCTCCCAGGGCTCGTACTCCCGTTTACAGCTCACACAGCGAAACGCTCGGGGCTCTCCCATTCCCTTTCAGCTCCCTTCTCCGATTCCGGGTATGTAACGCAGGGATCTTAACGCGCCTTCGAGGATCACCGCCATCTCCGCCGCCGCCCGCAGGTCCACCTCGCCCACGACCTCCCCGGCGGAACCGAGCTCCACCACGGAGAAATCGAACGCGATCCTTATCTTGGTGCTGCGTGCTGCGTGCCGCGTGCTGGGAGTTTTCGTGATGGACGATGGGTGATGGGTGATGGAGAGAACATAGCCGTCGGGGGTCTTTTCGAGGGTGTAAAGGAGGTCACCCTCCTTGCGGTGGATGGTCTCCCCGGCGATGTAGAAGGCGTTCCCCTCCTCGGCGTGGATGTCCTCCAGGCGCAGGAACAGGCGCGGCTTCTCGAGGTAAGGCTTCCCGCGGTGCACGCAGAAGGTGGCGCAGTTACCGCATTCGTTGCAGAAGTCGTCGATGTGGAGTATCTGGCGGCGCTGTTCCACCCGGAAGGGCTCCCGCCGGATCACTTCCAGGGCCCCGTCCCTCACGGAGATCACCGGGACCTCCCAAGATACGGGTTCGACAAAGTAGACCACGTTGGCGCGGTTGGGACACACCTCCACGCACTTATCACAGATGATCGAACACAAAAGGCACCGCCGGGCCTCCTCGCGGGCGGCCTCGGGGGTGAGCTTGGGGACGATCACGTCGAAGGTCCGTCCGAGCCGAGGGCCCGGCAATGGCGAAAAGACCTTACGCGCCCGGGCGCGCTTCACCGCGGCCAGATCCTCAACCGAGGGTTCCGGCCGGGGGATCGGCGGCAGGGAGAAAGGGATCCTCAGGTCGGCGCAGATGGCCTCCGCGGCGCGCAGGCCGTGGGAGGCCGCGCCGATTATCGACTTGATCCCCGGGGCCACATCCCCTCCGGCGTAGACCCGGGGCACCGAGGTCCTCCCCTTTTCATCGGTGACGATGGCTCCGTCCCGAACCTCAACCGCGCTCCCCTGGAGGAAGGAAAGATCGGCCCGCTGGCCCGTAGCGAAGATCACCGCGTCCACCGGCACCGTGAACCCGCTCCCCGGGATGGGCACGGGTTTCCGGCGGCCGTCGGGGCCGGGCTCCCCCAACCGGTTTCTCACCAACTCCAGGGCCATCACTCCCCCGTTTTCACGGATAACCCGCACAGGGCTCGTGAGTTCCTCGAGGAGAATTCCCTCTTTCAGGGCCTCCTCCAGCTCGTCCGGGGAGGCGGGCATCTCGGCCCTACTCCTGCGGTAATAGACCGTGACCTCTCCTCCCTCGCCCACGAGCCTGAGGGCCACCCGGGCCGCATCCATGGCGGTATCGCCCCCGCCGATCACCGCCACCCGCTTCCCCAGGGCTGGGCGCTCCCCCGCCCGCACGCGCCGCAGCAGCGAGAGTGCTGGATATATCCCCTCCCCCTCGGCTCCTTCCACCGGGGGAACCGCGTCCTCCTGGAGGCCCACGGCGATGAAGACGGCGTCGAAGCCCTCCTCCAGCAGCTCCTCAGGGGGGCCCTTTACCGCCGTGCCCGTGCGGATCTCCACCCCCAGGGACTTTATGAACTCAATGTCGGCCTCGACCACCTCGTCGGGAAGCCGGAAGGGGGGGATCAACCACACCGTGCCCCCCGGCCGCTCCCGGGCCTCGAATACCGTCACCCCCACCCCGTTCAACGCCAGGAAGTATGCCGCCGCAAGCCCCGCGGGGCCGCTCCCGATGACCGCCACCTTTCCCCGTGACGCGTTACACGTTACGCGTGACGGGCGATTTGGACGGGTGCCGAAGCGGAAGGCGGCACGCTTCAGGGCCCGGATCTCCACCGGGACCTCGTAGTCGTTGCGGGTGCAGCGGGTGCGGCAGAGATGGGTGCACACGTGCCCGGTGATCCCCGGGAAGGGATTTCTCGACAGGATCACCTTCAGGGCCCTGTCGAAGTCACCTTTCCCGATCCACCAGCAGTACTCCGGGACGTCCTGGGCCACGGCGCACCGCGCCACGCACGGTGCCACGATGCAGTCGAAGAGTTCAAGTCCCGACTCCACCTTCGGGGAGCCGAACCGGAAGAACCGCCGCTTGTAGCGGGGGTCCTTGAGGGATTCCAGGGCCAGCTCCTCCAAGGCGGAGAGGCCGCCCCGGGCGAACTCCTCTAGGTCCCGCGCCTCGGCGGCCGCTATGGCCCGCTCGATTTCCTCGATGTACTGGCGGAACTTCCCGTACCCCCCGGGCTTGAGGAGGTCGGAGGTCACCGTCACCGGCAGGGCCCCGGTGCGCAGGACCTTGGCGACATTCAGGGCGTCGATTCCGCCCACGTAGGAGACATGGAGGTCCCCGTCGAACTCCCGGGCGAGCTTCCAGTAGAGGTTCACCGTGATGGGGAAAAGCGCCCGGCCGGACATGTACATCTCCTCCCCGGGCAGGACCCCCTTCCAGTTCTCCACCGCTAGGGTGTTGGTGAGTTTCACTCCGAAAACGAGCCCCAACTTCCCCGCCAGCTCTTTTAGGTTGCGGATGATCTTTACCGCGTCCTCCCACTGGAGGTCCTTCTCGAAGGATTCCCGCTTGAGCTTTATCCCGGCGAAGCCGAGGACGTCGTGGAGGATCCGGGAGACCTCTTCATATCCCAGGAGGGTGGGGTTGAGCTTCACGAAGGTGTGCAGCCCCCGCACCTCCATGAGGTAAGCGGCAATCCGCTCGATCTCGTCCGGGGGACAGCCGTGCATGGTGGAGAGGGTGACGGAGTTCACGATCCGTGAGGGGATCTCGATGTCGGCGAACTGGGGGAACTCCTCCTCCAGGATACCCCGGATCTCGGCGAGCTCTGCGGAGGCATCCCGGAGACGGTCCATGAACCCGACCATGGGCGGGCTGGTGATCCCCTCAAGATCGTAGCCTACCGACATGTTGAAGATGGTCTCGAAGGGGATGTTCTCGAACCCCAGGACCCGCCTCAGGATGTGGACCAGGGACCAGGCCTTGATGTACTCCCAGGCCGATTGGTCCAGCTTCAGTTCCTGGGACCACTCCACGTTGTAGCCCTCGTCCTCCATGTCGATGCAGGGGCGGGGGATCTCCAGTTCGTCCAGGATCTGGACCGTCTTGAGCTCGATGAACCGGGCGCCGGCGATCCACGCGGCGACGATGTTCTGCGCCAGCTGGGTGTGGGGTCCGGCCGCCGGGCCCACCGGGGTTCCCATCCGCTTCCCCAGGAACTCGGTCCGGTAAGGGGCACCGGGCACGGGACGGAAGAAAAGGCTTCTCGGGACCTCGAAGATCGATCCACGCCCCTCCAGTTCCGCCAGGGCCCACCGGAGAAGGACCCCGAAGGGCTGCGGTCGCATCACGTCCGACATCTTTCCCTCCCTTGGCTCCCGGGGCGTCCCGCTCAGATCCTCTTCCACAGGGCCTCCGCGGCCTCCCGGGCCTTCGCCAGGGCCCCCTCTTCGTCCACCCGGGTGAGCTTCCCCCCGGAAAGGAGGACTTCCCCCGCCACCATCACCGTGTCCGGGGAAAGACCCTCCGAGATCCCCGCGAAGAGGAGGTGGGAGAGGAGATTACCCCCGTCCAAGGGAGTGGGGGGACGGTAGTCCCAGATCACCAGGTCCGCGGCGTACCCGGGGGCTAGCTTCCCGAACGGAATCTCGAAGGACCTCTCCGCCAGCTCGTAGTTGTGTCCCAGGATCCGCAGAAGCTCTGCATCGCTCAGGACCGTGGAGTCCCCG
The DNA here is from genome assembly GCA_002010365.1 of Candidatus Acetothermia bacterium JdFR-50. Classification (GTDB taxonomy): domain Bacteria; phylum Bipolaricaulota; class Bipolaricaulia; order Bipolaricaulales; family Bipolaricaulaceae; genus UBA3571. The sequence goes on from MTNL01000169.1 coordinate 4,296, forward strand.
GCCACGTGGTGCGCCAAAAGCCGCGCCACAAGCATCTCCCCCAGGATGTCGGCGCCGAAGCCGTCGGTCCCGATCCCCACTTTAATCCCCCGGGAGAGCATGGTCACCACCTGGGCGGCGCCCACGGCGTTGTTCATGTTGGAGCGGGGGTTGTGGATCACACTGGCCGGCCGCTGGGAGAGGAGCTCCAGCTCCGCCCCGGAAAGCTGGATCCCGTGGATGAGCAGGGTCCCCTCCGTGAGGATCCCGAACTTGTCCAGGCGCTCCGCCGTGCGCATCCCGTACTTCTGAAGCGAATCGATGGGATCTTCTTTCCCTTCGGCCAAGTGCGTGTGGAAGGCGAGGCCCAGGGGTTCGGCGGCGGATACACTCTTTTCTAGGGATTCATCCGAGAGGGTGAAGGAGGCGTGGAGGCCGAAGTGGGCAGCGGCGAGGCCTGACTCCGTATCCTCCTGGGCGAAGCGAACGTTCTCCGCGATCCCAAGGTCCCTTTCCGCCTCCCCCCCGCGGTCGGTGACCTCGTAACAGAGGTCGCACCGCATGCCAAGCTTCCCCACCACCGCACGCTTGATTTGGGAGAGGGAACCCTCTATGGCGGAAGGGGAGGCGTGATGGTCAAAGATCGCCGTTACCCCCCGCCGCAGGTGCCAGATCCCCCCCACCAGGGCCGAGATGTAGACGTCGTCGGATGTGAGGGCCCTGTCCAGCTTCCACCAGAGCCCCTCCAAGATCTCTCGGAAGCTCTTGGGCGTGAACCCCGAAAGGGGCATCCCTCGAGCCAACGTGGAGTAAAGGTGTCCATGGGCGCTCACCAGCCCCGGGGTGAGGAGTCTTCCCTCGGCATCGATGTACTCCGCCCCCGGAATCTCCGGTGCGGGGCCCTCCCCTACCCGCTCGATCCTCCCCCCCTCGGCGACGAGGTATCCCCGTTCGAGGAAGGTCCCGAAGGGATCAGCTAAGATCGCGTTCCCGATGATCTTTGCCATAACCGTCCATCACCGCCTCGGATGTTGAAGAAAAAGGGGCCATCCCTCACCCCGTCAGCGAAGGATGGCCCCGGGAGTCCATGTGACCTTACTCCTCGGGCTCGCCGGGCCACGGCCCGACCACACCCTCCACCGCCCACTGCATGGTGACCAAGGTCTCGTAGGAGGGCCAGGTGCCCTTGGGGATGCGGAGGACGCCCTTGCGGTCATACACCGGGCCCTGGAATGGGTCGAAGGTAATCCCCGGATCGCCGAACTGGGAGTGGCGGATCATCACGAGCTCGTAGACGGAGATCTTCCCGAAGATGGGATGATCGACCACGTAGGCCTTGAGCTCGTCCTCCCAGGCGGGGTTGATGGCCACGCCGAAGTCGGCACCCAGCTCCACCGCGCCCTGCGGCAGAGTCCACCAGTAGTCCACGTGGGCCAGGTTCTCGGTGGTGTAGAGGCCCTCATGCACCTTGACGAGGAAGTCCTCATAGATCTTCTCCCAGTGCACCAGCTGGCCCGAAACCACGTAGTCTGGGGCGAACTTGAGCATGGGGGAGTAGTGGGCGAAGGAGGGGAGGCCGTTCTCCGCCGCCACCTGGACCACGGTGGGGGAGTCCTCGGTGAAGGCGAAGACATCGCACCCTTCGGCGATCAAGGCCTCGGTGGCCTCCTTGGCCGCCGCCGGGTCGTACCAGGAATAGATCCACCGCACGTGAACCTCGGCGTCGGGGTTCACCTCGCGCACGCCCAGGGTGAAGGCGTTGATGTGGCGCTTGAGCTCGGGGATGGGATGGGCGGCCACGTAGCCCACCTTCCCGGTCTTGGTGAGGGCCCCGGCCATAAGGCCGTTCAGGTAGTAGACCTGGTAGAAGTCGGCCATGTAGGTGGCCATGTTGTTGTAGCGCTTGAACCCGGAGCAGTGGGCGAAGATGATGTCGGGATACCGCATGGCGGCCTCCAGGGTCCCGTCCATGAACCCAAAGCTGGTGGTGAAGATGACGTTACATCCCTGGGCTACCAGGCGGTCAATGATGGCGCCTTCCTGGCCCTCGGGCACCGACTCCACATAGACCGTCTCCAGCCAGTCGAACTTTTCGTCCACGATCCGGCGGGCGAGGTCGTGGGCGTGGGTCCAGCCGTAGTCGCCGATGGGACCGACGTAGATGAACCCCGCCTTGATCTTCTCCGCGCCCAGCGCCACCAACCCCATAAGGAGCACGATCCCTAACAACAACACCAGCTTGCGCATCCTCTCACCCCCTCCTTGGGTTTGCCGATCCTTGCCAGGGTTTCGCTCTCTCCTCTCACCCCCTCCCTAGCGTTGGCCCCGCACGTAGGGAAGCCCCAAGGCGGCGGGCGCCCCGCGTCTCACCTTGCGGAGCCCCGCCACGGCCAAAACTAGTATAGCGAAGGCGTAGGGCATGAGCTTGAGAAATTCGGGGGGGAACCAACGTTGCAGCCGGTAGGCCAAGTGGTAGAGGGCCCCGAAGAGGACCACCCCACCTACCGCCTGCAGTGGATCCCAGGCGGCGAAAATGGTGAGGGCGATCACGATCCATCCCATCCCCGCGGTCATCCCTTCCGTCCACGAGGGCCGGTATTCCACCGAGAGGAACCCCCCCGCCACCCCGGCCAACACCCCGCCGAAGATGACACATAGATACCGCACCGCGAATACGTTTATCCCCATAGCATCGGCAGTGGCCGGGGACTCCCCCACTGACCGGATGGCGATCCCCCACCGTGTCTTATATAGCACGAACCAGAGCACCGCCGCCAAAAAGAGCCCGATGTAGGTAAGGTAGCTGTGGTCCCGGAAGAGGGCCGGGCCCAGGATGGGGATCTCCTTCAGGCCGGGGATGGAGGCCTTGGGGAGAGGGTTTTTCAAGGAAATCCCCACCCATGAGGTCCCCAATAGCCCCGAGAGGCCCAGGCCGAAGATGGTGAGGGCCAGGCCCGAGACGTATTGGTTCGCCCGCAGGGTGATGGAGAAAAAGGCGTGGATGAGTGCCGAAAGCCCCCCCACTACCGCCGCGGCCAGGATCCCGATCCAGGGGTTTCCGGTGCTCTGGGCCACGGCGAAGGCGGCCAGGGCTCCGAGGATCATCATCCCCTCCACCCCCAGATTTACCACCCCGCTCCGCTCGGCGTAGATCTCCCCCAGGGTCCCCCAAAGAAGCGGGGTACCGTAGGCCAGGGCCCGTCGCAAGGTATCTACGATCCAGCTTTCCCAGCCCATCCCTTTTCCTTCCTGACAACCCTTACCTTCCAGTAAAGGAGCACCTCCACCCCGATGAGGAAGAAGAGGATCAGCCCGTTGAAGACCCCGGTGATCTGGAACGGCATCTGGAGGGTGACCTTTATCTCATCCCCCGCGGCGAAGATGAGGCCGAAAAGCAGCGAGGTCACGATGGCCGCCAGGGGACTTCCCCGGGCGAGCCAGGCCACGATAATGGCGGTGTAGCCGTATCCCAGGGAAACGTGGTCGGGCTCCAGCAACCGGTGGTGGATCCCCGCCACCTCCCCTACCCCCGCCAGTCCCGCCAGGCCTCCGGAAAGGAGCATCACCCACAGGCTCACCCCCAGGAAGCTGATCCCGGCGTAGCGGGCGGCGTCGGGGGAATCTCCCACCACCCGGATCTCGTATCCCAAGCGGGTCCGGGAGAGAATGAGCGCCGCCGTCACCGCGGCGGCGAGTCCGATGAGGAGGGTGGGCCAGTGCACCTTGGAGTACTTGAAAAGGGGGAGCCAAGCATCCCGGGGGAAGAGGTCGGTGTAGGCGAAGCCCCGCATGGTGGGTCCCCGCCAGGGACCGTAGATGAGCCACTTCACGAAATAGGCCATGATGTAGTTCATCATCAAAGTGGAGATCACGTCGTTCACCTGGAGCTTTACTTTAAGCAGCGCGGGGATAATGCCCCACAGGGCCCCGGCGGCGAATCCCAAAACAAACATGGCGGGAATCTTCCAGGGGGCCGGGATCCCCGTGAAAAGGGCCACCCACGTGGCCGCCACCGCCCCCGCCAAGAGCTGCCCCTCCGCCCCGATGTTCCAGAACTTAGCCCGAAAGGCGATGACCAGCCCCACTCCACAGAGTAACAAGGGGATAGTACGCCGCAGGACCTCCATGAGGCCGAAGCGCGTCCCCAGGGTGGTCCGCCCGATGGTGGAGTAGGCCTTGATCGGGCTCACCCCATAGGCCCAAAAGATCACCGACATGATGGCGAGGGCGATCAGTATGGCGAGGAGGGAATATCCCAGGATGGCCGTTCGGGTGGGGGCTAGACGGCGCTCGAATACAAGGGGGCCTATGCGCTTCACGTCCGCGCTCCTCGTTTTTCCCCCGCCATCATGAGGCCGATCCCCTCAAGGGTCGCCTCCTCGGGGGTCACCTCGCCCATGATCTCCCCTTCGAAGATCACCGCGATCCTATCTGCCAGAGTCATGAGCTCCTCCAGGTCCTCGGAGATAAGGAGGATAGCGGCCCCCCGGCTCCGTTGCTCCAGGAGGATTTGTCGGATCTGCTCTGTGGCGCCGACGTCCAAGCCGTAAGTGGGATGGGCTGCGATAACCAGGGCCGGGTCGCCCGAGAGCTCCCGGGCCAGGATCAGTCGCTGTATGTTCCCGCCCGAGAGGAGCTTGGCCGGGGTTTGGGCGTTGGGGGTCATGATCTCGTACTCCTCGATGGCCGTTTCGGCGAACCGCCGCACCGCCCGGAGGTCCAGGAAGGGCCCGTGACAGAAGGGGGGACGGTGGTGCTTCTTCAAGATCAAGTTCTCCGCTACCGACATCTCGGGGACGATCCCCATTTTGAGGCGCTCCTCGGGGATGTGGGCCACCCCCTTGTCGGCGATCTGGCGGGGGTTCCGGTTGGTCACCTCCTCCCCCAGGACCACCACTCGACCCCGGGCCGCCCGCCTGAGTCCCGTGATCACCTCCACCAACTCCTTCTGGCCGTTCCCCGCCACCCCGGCGATCCCCAGGATCTCCCCTCGGCACACGGAGAAGGAAATTCCCTTCAGGGCGGGTAGCCCCCGGTCGGAGAAGGCCCACAGGTCCTCCACCAGCAGGGCCTCCTTCCCCCGCTCACACGCCGTCTTTTTGAGCCGGAACACTACCTCCCGCCCCACCATCATCTCAGCCAGGGCGGGCTTGTCCACCTCGGAGGTGGGGAGCGTAGCCACCACCTTCCCCCGGCGCATCACCGTGACCCGATCCGCCACCGCCATGACCTCGTCAAGTTTGTGGGTAATGAAGATCACCGAGTGTCCTTCTTCCTTCATCCGCTCCAGGATCTTGAAGAGCTCCTCTGCTTCCTGAGGGGTGAGGACAGAGGTGGGCTCGTCCAGGATCAGGATGTCCGCTCCCCTCACCAGGGCCTTGATGATCTCTACCCGCTGCTGCTCCCCGGCCGAGAGCTGCCACACATAGGCCTTGGGGTCCACCCGGAGACCATATCGCTTCCCCAATTCTACGATCCTCTCTTCCACCGCCTTGGCCGGCTGGAGGAATGGGGTTCCCGCAAGGCCCAAGACCACGTTCTCCGCCACGGTGTGGCGGCCC
>MTNL01000190.1 GCA_002010365.1 Candidatus Acetothermia bacterium JdFR-50
CATGGGAACTCGCCCTACGCAATGTAGAACATGGCTCGGCGCACAATGGTTTTGCGGACGCCTTTCTTGGGAGTGCCTTCAGCGAAAACATCTTCCAGATCGACTCCTGCTTCATTGTGCAATTTGCCCGCTATGGATGGCATTGTCTGCCTGTGCTGCCTACACTGGATAACTTCTATCGCAAGCAAGAATCCGATGGCTATATCTGTCGAGAATACCGGGGATGTAATGGAGCTGCCCTTTGGGCCAAAGGCAGCCCTGATGGAGTGAATCCCCCACTTTTCTCCTGGGCGGAGTGGGGTTATTACCAGGTCACAGGTGATGTAGACCGCCTTCGAAACGTATTACCTCGATTGGTGGCATACCATCGTTGGATAGCCGCCCACCTACGCAACGGAAACGGNCTCTACCGGAGCTCGTCCTGGGGCTGTGGTATGGACAATACTCCACGCTATGCGGCCAGCTGGGTGGATTTCTCAGCACAAATGGCGCTGGATGCACTATACCTTGCGCGCATCGCTCAAGCTGTGGGCGAGGACAGTATGGCGGCTGAGTTCCTCGAGGAGCATGCCGACCTAAAGGAGCGTATTAATACGCTAATGTGGGACGAGAAGGCGGGATACTATTGGGATCTCGACGCCGCCGATGAGCCTGTACCGGCTAAGAGCATTGCTCCATTCTGGACGCTTCTGGCAGAGGTCTCCCTCCCAGAACGGGCTCGCCGTCTGGCCGAGCATCTAGCTAGCCCACAGGAGTTCTGGCGTACTCATGTGTTCCCTTCCCTGTCGGCTGATCATCCCTGTTATTGCCCCGAAGGGAACTATTGGCGGGGGAGCGTCTGGCCGATGACCAACTACGCCGTAATCAAGGGGCTATCCCGCTGTGGCCTCCAGGCGCTGGCCCGCCGGGCGGCCGAGAACCACCTTGCCCAGATGGCGATCGTCCACAAGAACACAGGTACCATTTGGGAAAACTATGCGCCGGAGGCCTCCAAGCCCGGGAGCATCGCCAAGCCGGACTTCGTGGGCTTCTCCGGGGTAAGTCCCATCGCTCTCCTCATCGAGGAGATCCTGGGCATCCAGGTGGACGCACCAGCCAGGACTATCCGGTGGTGCCTGTATCCCGACTCCGAACACGGGATCAGGAACCTGCACTTCGGCGACAACGTGGTGAGTTTGCTGGCGCGGGAAGCGGGCCCAGGAGAGGTGGCCATCCTGGTGACCGCACAGGAGGCGTTCACGCTTATAGTAAAGGGGGATGCTGGGGAGCGGAGGTTTGCCGTACCCCCTGGCACACATCGATTCTTGTTCGCTGGCTCTCCGGCCTGACCGTTGATCATGGTTTTACGCGGTTTTGATTCCCCTTCGGCGGCGGCCCGGGTAACTTGGCCCGGGGGTGAGACCATGGGCAGGTTAACGTCGGCGGCGATGGTGCTGCCAGTTGTGGTTTCCGCCCTGGGAGGGGAGCTCTCCCCTGCCAACATCGGGATCACCGATGTCCCCACGGTGGAGGACTGCGTCCCCATCGGGGTCGTCTACGAGCTCGCCGATGAGGGTTCCTTGAGTGACATCCCCGATCCCGCCTGGACCCTGAGCTGCTTCATCCTGGTGGCGGTGGGGGAGACGAGGGGATGGCCCACGCGGTCGCTTGGGAGCTGTCCAGGAGCTGGCTGCTGAAGCCCAGCAGGAGCGCCACCTGAGAGGGTGGAGGAGATCTTCGCCCGAGCGGGGGCGGATAGCGTGGACTTAAATGGGGTTACAATCTCCTAAGCAGAGGATTTCTACAGAGCCCCCTGAACCCGTTTTACCCTCATTCTATTTACTTTTTACCGGCTCCCGGGATAAGGGCTCGGCGAGGCGATGGAGACGGAATGGAGTGGATAAGGCAGGGAAAGAAGGGTTAACATGAGCAAGTGTATTTTAATGTTCGTGCTCCTGGGCTTGGGGATCGTCTTGTTTGGTCTCCCTTCCGAGCGACCAAGTGCCCCTATCCCATTTTTCCCCGTGACGGGGAGCAACTCTTGGATGACCGAGCCCATCTCCCTCTATGATTTCGTCCCCTTTAGCGTCGCGCTCGAGAAGCTCCCCCGACGGGCGGATGGTGATCGATCGGGCTCAGGACTGGACCGCCAGCAACTTCGTCCCCTTCGGGATGTGTTGGGATGACCGAAATACCCTGACCTTCCACTCCTCGGTCAACATCGGCGGCAGCCACTTCCGCCTGATGCTGGGTGAAGAGCGGTTCTACCGCTTCCTCCAAGGCCCCTCCTACTACGACAATACAGGGCGCTACTTCCCCTACCCTACGGTCCATACCAATCCGGCCAACGACTTTGTGAACATCATCGCCTACGACGAGGAGACCCGCACCTGGTATCACAAGATCCTCGACCAAAGGACTTCCCCGCCTAGAGAGATCCTGTATGTGGAGGGCCGAGGACGGCTGGCGCCGCTTTGGATCGGCAAGCCTGAGGGACCGTTCGTGGTCCACGGGATCGTCGGGGTCCGAGAGGGCTGGCTCACGCTCGACACTTGGGGCGGGTATCTGGACTTCGAGGAGCTCCTCGAGTGCCGCTTCCACGATCCCCGCACGGGGCGGACGTATGAATTCAAGGAGGGCTTCACCTTCATGGACCGCGAATACCACCGGGACCNACCCTTGGGCCGGCTCACCATCCGTGATGGCCGGATAGTGGACGGGGTGGAGTTCGATTGCATGTCCTTCCACAGGACCGAGGGTGAGGAGATCGAGTTCATCTTCTGCCTGGCGCTCAACCCCCTGCCTTCCGAGATCAAAGAGGAGTTCGAGTTTCCCGAGTTCGAGCGCTTCGGGCGGATCGCCTTCCCCGATCGGGGGAAGACGTACCGCTTCGACGACTATCAGTTCTGGACCGACGGGAAGCTCCAGCCTGAGCTCTATTTCCTCCGGGGGAACTTCACCGACGAGGCGGACCGAATTGTGGGGAGCGTAGACTTGAGGGCGGAAGCAGAGGACTTCTGGGGCCGGGGCGGGACGGAGAACTGGCGGATTCAAAGNCCCCGGTGGGACCCTGAAGGCGGGGTGGCCTGGGGCCGCTCCTTTATCAAGTGGCGGGGGACGATTACGTTTGGGGATGAAATCATCGAGGTCGAGGGGGTACCGGGCTTCGGGGAGTTCATGCGCTATAAGCCCGGAGGGGAAACCTGAGCTTAAGGGAGGTGCACAGGATGCGAATTCTCGTAATTATGCTGCTTTTGGCCGTGATCCTCGGGTTTTTGGCGTCCTTCCCTCGGCCTGAAGGGGGATCAATCCCAACCCAGGAAAGATCAGGAACGGGAGTGGGATTGCCCCCGGTGCGGGTAGCCGCGCTCTACGAGAACATCACCGACGGTGTGTATCTTAACCGCAGCGTTGAGGAGACCGTCCGGATCCTCAGGGAGACACACACGGATCTGATCTTTCGCGGGTTTTGGAAGTGGATGCCCGTGGTGGACTCCCCGGACGAGATCCCCCCGGAACTCATACAGTTTGCCAGTGAGCTGGCTGAGCTGCAGGGCAAGCCCCTGCCTACGCCCCAACAGATCGCCGTGAACCTCCGCCGCAACGGCCACTACTACTGGGAGCTTGAGCGCTGGATCGCGGCCATCAAAAAAGAGCTGCCGGATCTCCTCTTCGTGGGAGCCATCCCGGCTCAGACCCTCGCCCGCGTCGAGTGGAACCCGATCACGGGCCGGGTTTATGGCTCTGACGAGACTTGGGCGATGGCACTCGACCCTCAGAAATGGCGTATCCGCTATAAGGGGAAGCCGGTCACCAAGGAGGAGTTCCAGGCGTGGTTCTACGGGATCCACCCCTACGGTGGGCCCATCGAAGAATATGACCCACAAACAGTCCCGGCTTACTTCCCTNACCTTACNAATCCTCAATTTCAGGAGCTTCTCCTAAGTTGGGCGAAGGAGCAGATCGACTGCGGTGCAGATGCCATCTGGATCGACATGCTCTACCGCCAGGCAACCCTGCTCGCCCANATCACCGGGGACCTACATCATCCGGCGGTTCGGGACTCNATGGCGGCTGCCTCCCAGATCGTCGAGCGAATCCGTCAATACGGGGAGGAGCAGGGCAGGCGGGTCTACGTGGGCAGCTGGGTCGGCCCGTTCGTGCTGGCGGAGTTGGAAGGCCAAGAGTTCCCCTACGATCCGCCGGAGGTGGACTTCGTGACGCTATCGCCCACGATCCCGGAAANCTTACAAAAGCAGCTGGATGAGGAAAGATGGGCTCAGGCGGTCAGGCTCGTCCGCGAGAGATACGGGAAGATCCCGCTGATCGCCTTCATCGACTGGTCGTTCGATGAGTCGCCCCTAGTAGCCTTCAGCCAACGGCTGACCCCGGAGGAGCAGCGGGAGACCCTGCGGGCCTTCGACCAAGCCTTTGAGGACCTGGGGATCCTCTTCGCCTANCCGGTGCACGGTGGGTATATGGGCAGGGGCGAGGTAACGACGAGGCTGGCCTTTGGACGATACCGGGTATACGACGCCCTAGCCCCGGAGTTCCGGACCTACGGGACGATCGTGGAGTTGACCCAGGGGAAAGCGGGGGGAGAGAAGGATCCCGGGGCCGAGCCCCAAGTCACGGTGATCGCCGCAATCCCCTTCCTGGAGAACCCGGGGCTCGGGCTCAGGAAACCCACCTGGAGGGAGGTAGAAGCGGCGCTTCCCGAACTCAAGGGGATCGGGGTGGACACCATCTTCCTCTGGGGCCCGTATGAGCACCGGTTCCCCGAGCCCGGCGAGACGATCACCGCCCACATGGTACGCGGCCCCGTGGAGCTCGAGCTCGGCCCCTGCGCCCACATCCTCGATTACCTCGAGCCTGACCCCGAGCGGGGGACCGAGGAGGACTTCCGGCGGATGGTGGGGACGGCCCACTCCCTGGGCCTCAAAGTGATCGGCCAGCTCCAGGTCTCCCTCTCCACCCCGGAGGACTTCATCCACGAAGAGCACCCCGAATGGATGCTGGAGAGCATCTACGGCGAGACGGCGCTTATCTGGCCCTGGGAGATGAACCGCTGCGGCTTCACGGTGAACAAGGCCCACCCCGGGCTCATCGGTTTCGTGACCGAGACGGTGGTCCCCCACTGGATCCAGGAATGGGGCCTCGACGGGATCTACCTCGACTCGCCGGGAATGGCCTACTGCGACCCCGGGATCGCCGAGCTGTGCGAGGGGGTCGGCCCGGCCCCGGGATACGGTTGTCTCACACCCGTGGAAGGACGCTTCGGCCCCGGGCCCCTGGTTGAGGCAATGAAGGAAAAGATCGAGGAGCTGGAGGCCAAGACGGGCCGGGAGCTCATCTTCGCCGCCGAGGGGACGGCCACGGCCTGGCAGGACCTCCCCGAAGACCTCGTCCTCAGGGCCTGTCGTGGGGAGCCGTTCGCCTACCAGCGCGATCCCAGGGTGGATCGGTCCCTAGGCCGCTACTTCGATTGGGTGATGGACTACAACTTCAGGTCGCTCCTTCGGGCAGTGCACGATCGCGGGGAACTTTCCCTTTCGCGGAACTACGTGGCTTACTTCGATTTCGAGAAGCAGCTCGACGCCAAATACACCGAGCTTGCGCGGTTCATTACCATCTGGGCTGGCGCCGGCCGCTACGTCCACCTCCTCCGGCCCGAGTGGGTGGATTGCTACATCACTCTGCTTGCCACCGCGCCGGGGAGGATCCTCTTTATCGGGATGTATAACCTTCCGCCGCAGACGGAGGTCTTGGAGAGGATCTACGACCTTGATCCCGGGCTCATCCGGGAGTGGTATGCGCGGCTGGTCGCCGTAAAGGAAGCGCATCCTGCGCTCCGATCGGATGGGATCGAGGATGCTTTGCTTCGCCCCAGGACNAGGGGGCTCATCGCCTACAACCGCTGGGCCGGGGAGGANTCGGCCACGGTCATCGTGAACCTCAACCCCGAGCCAGTGGAATGCACAGTCAGGACGAGGTTTGCGAAGGGAGCGGCGATCTGCGACCTCCTCTCCGGCGAGACCTTCTCGAGCGATCCAGGGAATCTACAGGTCCTGATGCCCCCTCACAGCGCTCGAATCTTGGCCGCTAATTGGTACAGGGAGGGAGGTATTCCATGAGAAAGACCTTGATCTTGGTGATCCTTCTCCCCGGGCTTGGGCTCGCATCCGGCTTTAGCTTTCGGGCTGAGCAAGCCCCTTACCATCTGGAGGTGATCGACCTGCGGGGGGCTGATGAGCAGACTCGGCTCCTCGCCTTGAGCCTCCAGGGGATCGTCAATAGGGGTTCCCCCAGAATCTATGTGCTGTGGGAGAGTCGTGATAGGTTCGCTAATCCCTCCGAGGAATGGCTCCGCTACTACCGCTCCAAGGGCTGGATCACCTACAGTTCCATTACTTTGGAAGCGGCNCTGCGGAAATATGCTCCTGAGGTGGAGGGCTTCATCATCTACGACCCCCACTTCAGGCATTCGATCAACATCGCCACCACGATGGCCGGGCTCTACGATGCGCTGATTGCCCATCCCGACCTTGTGCCTTGGCTTTCGGCCTTGGGCTTCTCGCTGGTAGAGGACTTAAGGGGGAGGTGGCGGGACAAATATGAGGCGTATGAATGGCAGCTCACACACCTCTTTCCCCAAGCCAACAAAGAGCTGATCGCCTCGGCGATGCCCGTCGAGGACCTGTGGACCCATCGCCCGATAGTGAAGGCCCAGCGGCCCATAAGGGACTATGTCATCATGCACCGCGCCGCGGCGCTGGACCTCATCTCCTCTTCCCGCTTCCCTCGAGATGTCGCGCTTCTAGAGCGGTATTATGCCCGGATGAACCCTTATGCCCGGGTGCTGGGGTATCCTGCAAGTGGGGTGCTGGAGCGGCCCCATGTGGAGCTGGCCTCCAAGCACGGATTGGTGACGGTCCTGGCTGCCGCTACAGCGGTCAACTTCTCGGTCCATTCCCAGATGCCCGCCGAGACCACCTACCGCCAGGACCATTGCTCCTCCTTCCGGGGGGAGCCGGACAAGATCTACCTGGCGTTCGCNATGAGCGACCTCGGACTTAATACCATGCAGGACCGCTCCTANGGCGCATGGGACGATCCGAGGAGGGGGGAGCTTCCGGTGAGTTGGTGGCTAGACGGTATCGTGAGGGACTTCGCCCCGGGGATCGTCCAATACTACTACGAGACGAAGACCCCGAACGATTACTTCTACGGTGCGCATGTGGGCGGGAGGATCCGGCCTTCCGACTTTCTGGACCTTATGGGCTACCTGGAGCGGGGCGAGCGCTACCTTGAGGCCTGCGATCTTGTCACCGTGGCCTTCTCCAACCACGGAAGGTGGGATGAGCGGGTCTTTGAGACCTATTCGCGGGCTTTAGACCGGGTGATCGGGTTCTTCTACGGCTGGATGCCGGAGTGGGAGCTGGGGGAGGAGCTGGCCGGCCGCTACTGGATCCAAAACGGGAAGGCGTGGCTGGTGACGGCTGTCGGAGCCACCGCCGATGTCGCGGGGACCGTGGGGAAGATCTCGGAGTTCATTGAGCGCCACGAAGAAAGGCCGCTCTTTATTACGGTGCTTGTGGTGCTGGGGAACTACCCCGATTTTGAGTTCTTGGCGGGAGTCCGCCGGCGGGTCGATTCGCTCTATCCCGGCGAGACCATCTGGGTGCGGGTGGACGAGCTGATCCGGGCGATCCTCGCTTGGGAGGCCACGGGGGATGATTGAAACTCCGATCCTTGACCGACATGATAGGGGAAGAAGGGAGAAGATGGGGAAGCTGAAGCTCGCCACGCGACGGGAGTTCTTAAGTAGATTAGGATTNGCTATCGGAGGTCTGGCGACCATGGAGGCCANGGGCCGGGGACTCACCGAGGAGGCTCAAGAGCTCGTCCTGCAGCCTGAGCGGATGGAGCTGCGGAGGCTGATCGAGGAGAAGCTGGCAGAGCTGAAGTGAGGGGCGAAGGACCAGCGGTCAGCCCCCGCCTACGACATTCGTCCGAATAATTGCCGGGCCCGCGTGGTCCATTAGGATGACCCCTTGTGGGCGCTTTTTCCGATGTGCGCAAGGGAAAGCGCGCGCTTCGCTTCGCCTCATCGCCCAAGCCAAGACGGTGGAAAACCCGGAGGATCTCGGTCTCAGACAACGAAATTTTGTTCACACCTTTCTCCCATTAGCTTCAGTTGGGGGCTTGGACTTCGCGCTTGCCAATGTCCAAGCTTTTCAATACTCAATATAGTGCAGGCTGGGTGCGGATGTCAAAGGTTGTCTTCAGTTCATGTGTATGAGAGGTTGTCTACTGGCGGAAGAAGTTGACTGCATTAGAACAAGTCCACAAATTGCCTACCTGGCCTCACACGCAAATTACCCGAAACAGCCCAGTAAGGCTGTAAGCTGTGAAACAGGATCGTGGAGAAGTGTTCGAGCCATCCGCATGACAGACTTCGAAAATAGTCCTTATCGAAGGGGCCGTAATGTCTGGGTCAAAGCTGAAAATAGTACCAACAGCGGTTCGGTCTGCTGTGAAGTTCCTTCAGCCATGATNCAGTATCCCTTGCCGTAACGTGTTAAGCTGACGGGGCGCGCATGCGCAGCTGTCTGCCCCTTGGAAAACCTGCACGTCCCCTAGGCGCTCATTCTCTACTGCGGTGAACATCCTTGTGGGTANGTAAAGCCAAGCTCCTTAGAACCTGCACCGAATCTCCACAACTTTTCCACACATATACGGTTACCTGGACTGGGTAATGAAGTGCTTGTGTAGTTCTTGTTTGTCGGGAGAAGGCCCAAATAGGGAAGGGAGGGGAGAAGGATCGGTCTTAAGGACCGTAACACTCCCCAGAACATCCCTAATGAATTCTTATCTCTGGTCGTACCGAGGCCAATTGTATTCTCAGACAAATTTTTCACCCGCCAGGGGCCTCAGGAAGGTCCGAGAAGGGAGCCTGGAGCTTGACCACCCTCTTATGATTACCGCCTCTCGCCCCTATTCCTTGAATGTCAGAGTGCTTCACACTCTTCCGGGGGCGATAAGCGAGGAAAAGATTCCCAATAGGGGGTTCTCCTTCGCAGAAGGCCACCTTGCCAATGTTCTCCCGGCGGTAGATTCGCACAGGTTTGNACAGTGTATGCGTGAGGAGCCATCGGANGATGGAAGCCTCCTAAGAGCCTATACTGATCACGGCGCTCCCTTTAGTGAAGCCAATGTGAGTTTCCTTGTCGAAGGGCCCCGGTCCAGAGCCCTCGCCGGTCGGTTCCCTTCTGTGCTTTTTGAGCTCCACATGCAGCTAGCCAGTCTTAGCTACTCTGGGCATTTGCGCCTCCTTGAAGTTGATCGGACCGCGGTGTGGACTCAGCCACAGTCCTTTGTTCACAGGACTCGGGCGCCTCTATACTCACTTGGGGTGAGTCGATTCTTGATGAGGTCTTGGCAGGGGCGGCTTTCGAGGATAGTTGCCATCGTAATAGGAGTGTGGTGTGTCCATAACCTCCTCACTTTTGGGCCTTAGGTAGAAGGGCTTTCCAGCTACTTCCCCTAGCCACCGCGATCCGGGAGCCTGCGTACATTAGCAGAGGTAACACAATCTCTATTTCGTTCCTCTTTCAGTGGTTTTATCTTTTCCACTTGAATGCACAGGTGAAAGTTCTACATTCGGTCAGGTCAGCACCACCAGAGGTTACTAATTGTAGAACTGGAGGTAAAAGCTCATCCTCTTTTTGTTTGGGGTGGGGTAGACGATATTCAATTTCAACTTTGTCTACATGAAT
>MTNL01000175.1 GCA_002010365.1 Candidatus Acetothermia bacterium JdFR-50
CGGATGACATTCGTCAGGGAAGTCCCCGCTTCCGAGGGATTCTCCCTCTTCGGTATCTTCATGGGAGCAGGCTTACCGGAGCAGGGAACGGATATGGTCCCTCTGGCCTCGATCTTTTCCCTGTGGGACAAGGAGCTAGCGGTCGGCAAGAATTACCTGCTACGGGAGAGGGCCCGCTTCATCACCGAGCGTGAGGGTGAGATCCTGGGAATTCCGGTAGTGGTAGGGACATACGTCCACCCAAGCTTCCCCGATCAACGTGCCATCGTCTACATCCCTTTCCTCTCACACCGGGCCTTCCTTTTCTTCCCTCCGTATTTCCGGGTGGAGGAGAAGACGAACGGGGAATATCAGTTGCTCCAGGAGATCGAGCTCGTGGAATTCAGACATGAGGAATGAGACCATCGTAGAGCTTGTCGACGTCTGGAAGGTCTACCGCATGGGCCGGCGCCGTCGGATCGAGGTGGAGGCCCTGCGGGGGGTGGACCTGAGGGTCCCGCGTGGGGAATTCCTGGCGGTGATGGGGCCATCGGGCTCGGGGAAATCCACTCTTCTCCATATCATGGGATGCTTGGACCGGCCAACGGAAGGGAAGGTCCTCTTCGAGGGCCGGGACGTTTCGCGTCTCAGGCCCGTGGCGCTAGCGCGGATAAGGAACCGCCGGGTGGGTTTCGTCTTCCAGAGCTTTAATCTCTCCCCCACCCTCACCGCCTTGGGGAACGTGGAGCTCCCCATGGTCTTCGCCGGGGTGCCGCGGAGGAAGAGGCTCGCCCGAGCCCGGGAGCTCCTGGCGCGGGTGGGGCTCCGGGAACGTGAACGACATCTCCCCTCGGAGCTCTCCGGCGGGGAACAGCAGCGGGTGGCCATTGCCCGAGCTCTGGCCAACTCCCCCGATCTCCTCCTCGCCGACGAGCCCACCGGGAACCTGGACACCGAGACGGGAAGGGGGGTCCTTTCCTTGCTCTCGGAGGCCAATGGGGAGGGGGTGACGGTGGCCGTGGTTACCCACGATCCTGAGGTGGCCGCCGCCGCGGCTCGAAAGCTCCGGATCCGGGATGGCCGCATCGTGGGAGACGATGATGCTTGATTTTTTGCGGATCGCAGTTCGGGGACTCCTCCACCGGAAGAAGCGAAGTTGGCTCACCATCATAGGCATCCTCATCGGTATCACCTCGGTGGTAGCCTTGGTTTCCCTGGGAACCTCCATGCAGCTCGCTGTGCGTCGGTCCTTCGAGGAGTTGGGGTACGATGTGATGATGATCCTCCCTGGAGAACTGGGCGGGGGCTTCGGCGGCCCCGCGAGCCTCGGTGCCTCCTTCGAAATCGACGCGGACGCCCTCTCGGAGGTAGAGGGGGTAGGGGAAATCGGCCTCATGAGCTACGAAAGCCTTTACGTCCGGGCTGGCGAGAACGAGGGCTTTCTCGACACCTTGGGAGTCTCGGAGAACATCTTTTCCTTCTTCAAGGTGGAGATGGTGGCGGGACGGGGGTTCTCCCCCGGGGAACGAGGGGCGGTGGTCCTCGGAGTGGAGGTGGCGAAGGAGCTGAACCTGGACGTGGGGGATACGTTGGAGATAGAGGATCGCCCCTTCGCGGTGGTAGGGATATATAGCGCCGACAGCCGCCTGGACGAGGACGCGATACTCATCCCGCTTCCCGATATGCAGGCTCTTTTGGGCACCCAAGGCGTCTCCATGGTTTTCGTCCGCGCTGCCCCGGGATACGAGGTGGGGAAGGTGGCCACGCGCCTGGAGGAGTTTCTCTATGAAAGCCGAGGCCGTCGCGATCTTTCGGTCCAGACCATGGAGGAAGTGCACGAGGTGGTCCAGCGGGCCCTGGGGATCCTAGGGGCGTTCTTGGGAGGGATAGCAGGTATCGCTCTTCTGGTGGGCGGTATTGGCGTCATGAACACCATGTACACCGCGGTCCTGGAGCGCACCCGGGAGATCGGGGTGATGAAGGCCGTGGGAGCTCGCAACTCCCAGATTATGCTTGTTTTTCTCTTGGAGTCCGGCCTCATGGGGTTAGTGGGAGGAGCCATGGGCACGGGGATCGGGGCCCTGCTCAACTTCGCCGCCGTCACCGCCGCCAAGGCCGTCCTAGGAGCGCGGGTCCTGGAATACGGGATCTCATGGTGGCTCGTCTTGGGGGCTTTGGGGTTCTCATTCCTAGTGGGAGCGTTCGCGGGGTTGCTTCCGGCCCGTTCCGCAGCAAAGCTCGACCCCGTGAGGGCCCTGCGCTACGAATAGGAGGTGAGATGGCGCGTATCTTCATAAGCTGTGAGATCTTCCCCGAGGAAGTGAAACGATTGGAGAGGGCGGGACATTCGGTAGAGATGCATCCTGCAGGGGTGATCGCCAAGGAAGAACTACTGGAGAAGGTACGTGATGCGGATGTCCTGATCTGTCCCCTCTCCACCCGGGTGGAGAGGGCCGTTTTCGATGCGGCCCCGGAGCTCAAGGTGGTGGCGAACCTAGGGGTCGGCGTGGACAACATCGACCTCGAGGAGGCTAACGCGCGGGGGATCTTGGTCCTGAACACCCCCGGGGTCCTCACCGAGACCGTGGCGGACCTCGCCTTCGCCCTGATGTTCGCCGTGGCCCGTCGAGTCGTGGAACTGGACAAGCGTCTCCGGGCCGAGGGCTTCCCCGGTTGGACCTTCATACCCTCCTATCTTGGTCGGGACGTATGGGGGGCGACTTTGGGTATCGTGGGCCTTGGGCGGATCGGGGCCGCGGTGGCCCGCCGGGCCAAGTGCTTCTCCATGGAGGTACTCTACCACTCCCGCACCCGAAAGCCGGAGCTCGAGGCGGAGCTCGGCTGCCGCTACGTCCCCCTGGAAGACCTTCTCAGAGAGAGCGACTTCGTGGTCCTCTGTGTCCCCCTCACCCCCGATACCCGCCACCTGATCGGGCAACGAGAGCTCTCCTTGATGAAGCACACCGCCTATCTCGTGAACATCTCCCGGGGACCGGTGGTGGAGGAGGAGGCCTTGGTAAAGGCTCTCAAAGAGGGGAAGCTCGCCGGGGCAGCGCTGGACGTCTTCGAGCGGGAACCGGAGGTACATCCCGGACTTCTGGAGCTGAATAACGCGGTCCTCACCCCCCACATAGGCTCCGCCACCGTGGACACCCGGCGCCGCATGGCCCAAATGGCTGTAGATGGTGTCTTGGCGGCCTTGAAAGGCCAAAGACCCGAAAACATCGTGAACCCTGCGGTTTGGCCCGGCAGGCTGTGACCCACATCACCGAAATGAGAAACCTCCCCGGGGGATTAGCTGTACAATGAGGTGGAGGTGATATGGGTATGAAGAGGGCTCTTGCGTTTGGGGCGCTGCTTGTGGTGTCGCTGGGGAGCTTGGGTTATGGATTCCAAAGCTCATGCTGTCCCCCGCCTACCGAACCGTCTTGCTACACCTCGTTCTGGGTGGGGGATACCCTTTGCTTCAAATTGATTATCCCCTGGAGCTTCTTTTGTTGTAACTCCAGCGATGAACTTATCATCGGTTGGCACGTCGAGACACTCGAAGGGGTTGTGGTATACGAATATACCTACAGCGACCCGGTCTCCCCGCATGATTTTGTGATGCAATGGGACCAAAAGGACTTGACCGGCCAACAGGTGGCCGCTGGCTTCTACAATATCGTGATCACGACCACCAAAGGCGAGTACAAGACCACCATCAAGATCGTGGAAAAGGATCCCTGCTGCTGGTCGATCCTTAAGTCCAAACCCTGTGGGGCCTCGCTGTGCAACCCTTATATCAAAGTGTATAAGTGCCCAAGCTGCTGTGTGCCCACGCCGTCCTGCTGCCTTCCCCTGCCCTGCATCAGCTGCGGCGGCTGTGGCATTAGCCTCTTTTTCGGGTGCTGTAAGGACGACTGATCTTCGAGACCGAAGAGCGGGAAGATGCCCGAGCTTCCCGACCTCGAAGTGATCGTGGCCAACCTAGCCCCCCGGGTCGCGGGCAGGGAGATCCGGGGGGCCGAAGCCCTTCACCCCGCTTTCCTGCAATCTACGGAAATCCCCCTTCGGGGACTCGTGGGCCGTAGGATCGAGGGCTTGGGGAGGCGGGGGAAATACCTTTTGATTCATCTCTCCGGCCACCTCTACCTGGTGATTCACCTCATGAGGGCGGGTTGGATTTGGCATGGAGCATCCCGCTATGATGCCACCAAAAGCACCGTTTTCCGTCTCGTACTCGATGACGATCGTGATCTGCGGGTGATCGAGGCCGGTTTCCCGAAGCTCTCCCGAGGTTGGATCCTCGAGACCCTGGACGAAGGTCCTTTGGCGGGGTTGGGCGTGGAACCTTTAGGGGAGGAGTTCACCTTGGAAAAGTTCACGGGAATCCTGGGGGGAAAACGGCGCCAGGTTAAGAAAATCCTTGTGGATCAGAAGCTCATCGCGGGCATAGGAAACGCCTATTCTGACGAGATCCTTTTTGCTGCAAAAATCTCGCCATTTCGGTACGTTCACACCTTGAGTCCCGAGGAGATCGAGCAGTTGTGGCAGGCGATCCCCGAGGTATTACGATGGGCTATCCGGGAGATCAAGTCTCGAGTAGGCAACGACCTCTACCGGGAAGAGGAGCGCTCCTTCCTCCGGGTCCATGGCCGGGCGGGGAAGCCATGTACCGAGTGTGGCGCCCCCATCGGTGAAGTGCTCCTGGGAGGTCAGCGTACCAACTTCTGTCTCCGCTGCCAACACGTGGATCAATTCCCCTCTCGCGCCCGGAGTGTCACCTGAGTCGGGACGCAGCATTCCCCTTTAGGTAGCGTTTCCCTTCGGGTTGCTTGAAAATCCTGAGAAACCCGGTACCCTCGGCCAGACCATGGAGAAGTTGATAGTGATCGATCATCCCGTGATCCGGGCAAAGCTCGCCAAGCTCCGGGATAAGTCCACCGATCGTCTCCTCTTCCGCCAGTTGCTCGAGGAGCTCACCGCATTCATGGTGTACGAGATCACCCGGGACTTTCCCCTCAGGGAGGTGGAAGTGGAGACACCCCTGGAGCATACCACGGGACATGAGCTGGCGCGTCCGGTGGTATTGGTGCCGATCCTGCGGGCGGGGATCGTGATGGCGGAGGGAGTGCTGCGGCTCATTCCCAATGCCCGGGTGGGGCACATCGGAATCTACCGGGACCCCGTAACCCTGGAACCGCACGTGTACTACAAAAAGCTCCCCAAAAATCTGCGAGAAGCATTGGTGATCGTGGTGGATCCCATGTTGGCCACCGGGGGCTCGGCGGTGGAGGCGGTGCGCCTGGTGAAGGAAGAGGGGGCGGGGGATGTGCGATTCCTATGTTTGGTGGCTGCCCCAGAAGGGGTGCGGGCATTCCGGGAAACCCATCCCACCGTTCCCATCTACGCCGCCGCCTTGGATCGGGAGCTGAACGACCACGGTTACATCCTCCCCGGTCTAGGCGATGCCGGGGACCGTTTGTTCGGGACGTGAGTTAGGAGGTAGAGATGCGGCGATATGCCCTCGTCACCGGTGGGTCCAGAGGGATCGGAGCGGCAACGGCCTTGAAGCTGGCGGCCATGGGATGTGACGTCGCCATAAGTTACCGCACGCAGAAGATCCGCGCGGAAGAGGTGGCTGCAGAAATCGAGCGCCTGGGAAGAAAAGCGGCGGTCTTCCAAGCAGACCTTGCAGACCCTGAACAAGCGCGGCGCCTCGTCCACGAGGCCACCGAGGCCCTGGGGGGTCTCCACATCCTCGTCAACAACGCCGGATACACCCAACACGCCAATTTCGCCGAGCTCTCCCTCGCGGATTGGGAGCGGATGTTGAGGGTTGCCCTGACCGCTCCATTTGTGGCAGCCCAAGCGGCCTTCCCTTACATGCGCGAGGCGGGATTCGGGCGTATCGTGAACGTCTCGTCCCTGCGCGCCCTCGGAGGTTCCTCCCATGGAGCCCACTACGCCTCCGCCAAGGCCGGGCTCATCGGCCTCACCAAGTCCCTGGCCCTGGAGCTAGCCTCATACGGAATCACCGTGAACGCCGTCTGTCCCGGCTATACCCTCACCGACATGACCCGGGAAGCTTTGGCTCGGGACGGAGAGCGGATAAAATCCCAGATCCCGTTAGGTCGAGCTGCGGATCCCAAAGAGGTGGCGGCGGTTATCGCCTTCCTCTGTTCGGATGAAGCCAGCTACATCACCGGGGAAACGATTTCGGTGAACGGCGGGATCTATATGCGCTGATGGAACGGGAAAGGCTCGGTTTGGCCGCGTTCCTGGGCCCCGAAAGGGGCCTAGATTTCTGGTTGGAGCTCGCCGCGGAGCTTGGGCTGGGGGTGGTGGAGCTCCGGGCCGAGCCCCGCCTCGCCCATCCCGTCGAGCTCGATGCCGCCGCCAGGGCGGAGCTTCGCCGAAGGTTCCGGTCCCTGGGCCTGCGGGCCACGGTCCACGCTTCCATCCACGACACTAACCTCGCCAGCTTGAACCCCATCCTCGCCGAGGCGGCCTTGGAGGACCTAGAGGGAGCCATGGAGCTGGCTGCTGACTTGGAGGCCGGAGTCGTTGTCTTCCATCCGGGGCGTGTCCCCTCGGAGTATCGTCACGACCCCGGGGCACTGGATCAGGCGCGCGCTGTACTGTACGCGAACCTCGAGAAGGCCCTCGCGCGGGCTCAACGACTCGGGGTCAAGCTAGCCATCGAGAACAAACAGCGAGGCACAAACCGTGACCTCGTCCTCTTTCCCCAGGAACACGCCGAAGCGCTAGCCCGCTTTCCCGGATTGTGGGCTTGCCTCGACTTCGGTCACCTACATACCCTTGGCCTCGATCCGATGGAGTTTGCCTTGGCAGTGAAGGGAAAACTCCTCCATGTGCATCTCCACGATAACCACGCTCAGAGCGACGAGCACTTGCCTCTGGGGAGGGGAACGTTGGAATGGGCTCGGTGTCTTGAAGCCTTATCACAAGTGGGATTCGAAGGAACGGTGGTGCTGGAAATCCCCGATCCCGAGGGCCTGAAGAGCTCGGCGGAGCTCGTGGTCGCCCGTGCCCAGGGCTGAAGGATGGCTGTGGGGATACTTCCTCGCTAACGCCGCCGGCGGTGCGGCCTCGCTCCTAGTACCCCTTTACGCTTACCATCTGGGCGGAACAGCCACCGATGTAGGGGCTTTGGCCAGCACGGCGAGCTTCGCCGGGATTCTGGGAAGCGTCATCTGGGGCAGAGCCGCTGACCGGGTCAAGCTCCGTCGGACGTTCGTGGTGACGGGATTCTGGGGATTCGGCTTCTTTTACCTCTTCCTTCCCTTCATCCATCGGGTATTCGACCTCTTTTGGCTCAACGCCCTGGCCACCTTCCTGTGGATGTCCCAGGCCACGGTGGCCACCTTGCTGGTGCTGGAGAACTACCCCAAGGCCGACTGGGAAACCGGCCTCGGGCGATTCAACCGTTACGCCGGCTTGGGGTGGATGGTAGGGCTCGGAATAGGGGCGTTCTGGACCGGTGTCCTTCCCCAGGCAGTGGGTGAGGGCTGGGCGTTGAGGTCGCTGGGGGTGATCACAGCCCTGCTCGGCCTGGGCGCCGGCGCGGCGGGATACCTCTTCGTTCCCGAGCCGAGACTCCCGCGTCCCAGGCGCACCTTCATCGGCACCGTGGTGGCGGTGGGGAACTTCCTGGTGGAACGTTTTCGGTACGCTCCTGCTCGCATCTACTACCGCCTCGGTCCCCTGCAAATCGTCCGTATCCTCCAAGGGAAAACCAAGATCGGTCCCGATCTGACCCTTTATTTCTACGGGGCCCTTCTTGCGGCCACCGGTTTTTCCGTTTTCTTCGTGCCTCTCCCTTTATACCTCCGGGCGGTGTTGGGGGTCCCGAACGGATTGGTTTTCGCCCTCTACATCCTCCACAATGGGATGAACGCGTTTTCCTACACCTGGGCCCGAAAGCTGATTCTGAAAATCGGCCACCGTCCGGTGCTCGGCTTGGCCCTCTTCGTGCGTACAGTGATCTTCCCCCTGTTCGCTCTCCTGTCCGCCCCCCCAGGGCTGCATCTGGTGTTAGTTCCCGTGTTCTTCCTCATCACCGGAGCCACATGGGCCTTCTTCCAGTTGAGCGGTACGGCCATCGTTTCGCGGCTCGCGCCCGTGGGGAGCAAGGGGGAGGCTATGGGCATTTACAACGCCTTGCTGGGATTGAGCACGGTGTTCGGGGCTTTGATCGGGGGATTTCTTTCCGACAACTTGGGATACGTATCTGCCTTTATCGCCGCGGGGGCCTTGATCTTCATCGCCCTTCCCATCGTGCTCCTTGAGTCCAAGCCGATATACGAGGAGATCACCCTGCCCACCTCACAGGAGCCCCAAGGATCGTAGGGCACTGCGGGTCGGGCCGTGCTGGAGGTCGTTCAGCAACCGGTAGTGGGGCCGATTGTGACGTCGGTAGGCCCGGGAATGTTGCGGTACAAACTCCGTTTCGAAAAGGAGTTTTCCGAAGCCGCGCAACGCTTCCGCCGAAAAGGGGATGACCCCCTCCTCCGCGAGCTCGATCACCCTCTCCCACCTCCGCCGGAATTCGGCCAGGTCTCCCCTCTTCCGCGGTTGGGCGATGAGGATCTCCGCCAAGGCATGGGGATCCACGCCCTTCCGTTTGGCAGGCCTCAGGTTAAGGCGGTAGGTCCGATCCAGGGGATCGACGGGTTCCAACAGCGCCTCTTCAAGCAGAAAGCCCTCGTCCACACACCACCATTCCCGGATGAATTCCCGAACGAACTCCTCCTCTTCGGCCAAGAGGTGGTCGGCCCCGAAGACGCCTTGGTGGATCAACTTCCCGAGATCCTCCACCCCGAAGCCGGGATGGATACGCAGATGTAATTCAATTAAGCTCGATAACGCCCTCTTCATCCAAGTCTAGGATAGAATCTCTCCCCGGGAGGGATCAAGTGAGGATAGGGGTGACCGGCCATCCGGGAGTGGGAAAGACCACGTTGGTTCTCAAGGTCATCGAGAAGGTGCCATTCAAATGCGGCGGCATGATAACGAAGGAGATCCGGAAGATCGGGCGCAGGGTGGGATTCTCAGTCCATGATATCCTCACCGGCCGAGAAGGGGTGCTCGCCCACATTCATTTGGAACGGGGTCCGAAATTGGGCCGTTATCGGATCAACCTGAAGGATTTGGATGAGGTGGGAGCGGCAGCCATCGAGCGGGCCCTGGAGGAATGCGATCTCGTGGTGGTGGACGAGGTGGGACCCATGGAACTGCGTTCGGAGCGGTTCATCCGGGCAGTGGAACGTGCCTTGGAATCGAAAAAACACCTCCTCGTCACGGTACACCGTGCTTCCAACCACCACCTAGCCTATCGCATCCGCCACGAGGTGGACCATTTCTTCCGGCTCACCACTACCAAACGCGATAGGATCACCGCGGAGGTAATTGAGCTCCTCACACGCGCCGCCAGGACCTGAGACTTTGCGTTTTTGAGGCTTCCCCAAAAGTTTGTCGCTACCTATAATAAACTCCGTCGATCCGGAACGACACTTTTATCTTTCGTGAAAACCCAAAAGCCCAGCCGAAGCGAAGCGTTGGGATGAGCGGTTCACT
>MTNL01000043.1 GCA_002010365.1 Candidatus Acetothermia bacterium JdFR-50
TACCAGGAGGGGATCATCTTTCCCGCAGTGCGGATCTTCCGCCGGGGGAAGGAGGTCCCGGAGGTGGTGGAGATCCTAGCCCGCAACACCCGCACCCCCGACATGACCATCTCCGACATGTACGCCCAGACCGCGTCCATGCGGGTGGCCGCCAAGCGGGTCCAGGAGGTCTGCGATAAATACGGTCTCGACTCGGTCCTCCGGGCCGTGGAGATCTACATGGAGCAGGGGAGAAGGGAGGCGTTGGAGGAGCTAAAGCGCCTCCCCAAAGGGGAGTTCCATGCCGAAGATTTCATCGACAACGACGGGATCACCGATGATCCCATTCACGTCAAGGTGAAGGTGACCATAACCGATGAGGAGTTCATCGTGGACTTCACCGGTTCGGCCCCTACCTGTCGCGGCCCCATAAACTCCCCCCTCTCGGCGACCAAGGGGGCCTGCCGCACCGCCTATAAAGCGGTGGTGGGCCCCCACGCCGACGCCAACGAGGGGTTCTTCTCGCCCTTGAGGGTGATCGTCCCCGAGGACTGCGTCTTCAACCCCAAGCCCCCGGCTCCTGTGAGCACCTATTGGGAATCTACGGGCTACGTCTCGGATCTCATCTGGAAGGCCCTGGCCGAGGCCGTCCCCCATCGGATCACGGCGGGACATTTCCTGAGCGTCTGTGCCACCAACGTCTCGGGGATCCGGGACGACAACGGGGAGCGGTTCATCTTCGCCGAGCCAAATGCCGGAGGCTGGGGCGCGGGGAAGGGGAAGGACGGGGAGAGCGGCCTCGTCTGCTCCGGGGACGGGGAAACGTACGTCCTCTCCATCGAGGTGGCCGAGACCCGCTACCCCCTCATCGTGGACCAATTCGCCCTGAACATCGCCGAGGGGGGGCACGGGCAATGGCGGGGCGGCTTCGGCCTCATCAAGGATTACCGCATCACCAACTCCAAGGCCTACGTCACCGCCAGCTTCGGCCGCAACCGCTTTCCCCCCTGGGGCCTGGCGGGGGGGGATTCCGGCACCCCCAACGAGGTGGAGATCCGTACCGCCGATGGGAAGGTGGAACGCCGGGGCCGGTTCTCCAACCGGGAGCTGCGGAGGGGGGATGTAGTTCGCTTCATCACCGGGATGGGCGGGGGGTACGGCGACCCCAAGAAGCGGGATCCCCAAAAGGTGCTGGAGGACGTCCTGGACGGCTACATCACCCCGGAGATCGCCCGGGAAGTGTACGGGGTGGCCATCGTGGGCGATCCCCCTCAAATCGATGAGGAGGAAACCCGAAGACTCAGGGGAGGTTGAGGGATATGGAAGTTTGGGAGGCGATCCGGGGCCGCCGCAGCGTGAGGAGCTTCCAGGACCGCCCGGTGGAGCGGGGGCTTCTCGAGCGGCTGGTGGAGGCGGCCATCTGGGCCCCCTCCGGGGGGAACGCCCAGACCTGGCACTTCGTGGTGGTGACCGATCCGGAGCAGCTGCAGCGGGTAAAGACGGTGAGCCCGGGGATGTTGGGGGATCCCCCGGCGGCCATAGCCGTGTGCCAGGACATGAACGAGGCCCGGCGCAAGGGCGGGGAGCTGGGAGCGAAGTTCCTGGCCCCGGTGGACGCGGCCATGGCGACCCAGAACATCCTCCTGGCGGCCCACGATTTGGGGTTAGGGACGTGCGTCATCGCCTCCTTCCACAAGGGCGCGGTGGCACGGATATTGGGGCTTCCGGAGGGGGTGGAGCCGGTGCTTTTGGTCTCGGTGGGTTGGCCCGCCAGGGTCCCCCCTCCCCCGCCCCGCAAAAAGGACGTGATCTCCTGGGAGCGTTATGGGAATGAGCCCTCAACTTGAGCAGAAATTTTTCGAGCTCGTTGGCTACATGGTTACCAGCGCCCGCAACCTCTTGGACGAGACTCCCCTCTACGGCCCCTTCCGGCTGGTGGACGCCGTCAGCCGACTGGTGGGGATATTGGAGGAGGAAGGGATCTCGAGTCCGAGGCTCTCGAGCCTCCGAGAGCGGATCGAGGCGGGAAAGTACTCCGTGGCCGACGATCCGGAGGGATTCCGCTGTTTCCTTGAGGGCCTGGTACAAGCAGTGGTTGAATTCCTTGTTGCAGGAAGGGGGTGGTAGTCGGGATGAAGCCCTGGACTGAGACAAAAAACCTTTTCGGGAGGTGCGACATGCGTAGGGGGACCGTTTTTGCGCTGTCCGTGTTGGCGTTAGTGGCCTTCGGCCTCGCCGCATGGGCCGGGGGGGAGAGGGTTCTGCGGATCACCTTCGCTTGGCCCACATACATCGATCCCGCAGTGGGCTCGGACTTCTCCAGCTCCTCGGCGTTCGTCAACCTCTATGACACCCTCGTCTATCCCGATGTGAACGGCGATCCTCAACCCCATGTGGCCACGCATTGGGAAGTTTCCGAGGACGGGACGGTTTGGACCTTCTATCTGCGCGATGATGTCTACTTCCACGACGGCACACCCCTTACCGCTGAGGATGTTAAGTTCTCCATGGACCGCATCACCACCATCGGCGAGGGGTACGGGTTCCTCTTCGTGGACCGCGTGGAAGGGACTGAGGTGGTGGACGACTACACGGTGCGCTTCTACCTGAAGGAGCCCTTCGGCCCCTTCCTCACCACCCTTTACCGGCTCTACATCGTCAACAAGGACTTGGTGGAGGCGAACATAAAGCGCCCGGGTCCCTATGGCGAATGGGGCGATTACGGCAAGGAATTCCTCCTCACCCACGACGCGGGATCCGGTCCCTACATGGTGAAGGAATTCCGGGTTGAAGAAGAACTGGTGATGGTGAAAAACCCCAACTACTGGCTCCCCATCCCGGAGGAGGCCCCAGATGAGGTGCGGTTCATCGGCACCACCGAGCCCGCCACCATCCGCACCATGATGGCCCGGAGGGAGCTGGAGATCTCCGATCAGTGGCAGCCCCAGGAGGCGTGGAAGGCCTTGGACGCCATGGAAGGGGTGGACATCACCAGCTTCTTCCCCGGGACCTCCTTCTACCTCATGCTCCACACCCGCAAGCCTCCCACAGACGACATCCACTTCCGCAGGGCAATGGCCTGGGCCTTCGACTACGAAACCGTGGTCCGGGACATCTTCCCCGGGAGCATTCAATCCCGCGGTCCGGTGGCCCAGTCCCTGCCGGGACATGATCCCACGGTATTCCAGTTCCACCGGGACCTGGACAAGGCCCGCGAGGAGCTCCGGAAGTCCAAGTACTACGATCAGCTGGATCAGATCGAGGTGGAGTTCCACTGGATCGCCGAGGTCCCCGATGAGGAGAAGGTAGCACTCCTTTTCATGGCCAATATGGCAGAGATCGGGATCAACGTGAAGGTGGTGAAGGTCCCGTGGATGTCGGTGGTGGAGGAGATGGCCAACATGAAGACCAGCCCCAACATCGTGTCCATCTTCGTCGCTCCTCACTACCCCGAGGCCGGTTCCATCTTGGAGTCCCGGTACCACTCCTCCTCCGCCCCCACGTGGGAGCAGAACGAGTGGCTGTTGGACGAGACCTTCGACAAGATGCTGGAGGACGCCCTGGCCACCGTGGACCGGGAGGAGCGCTTCCGCAAGTACGCCGAGCTGCAGCACTACATCATGGACCTCTGTCCCTCCCTCTTCCTCTTCGACCAGGTGGAGAAGCACGCCTATCAGGCGGCGTACATCGACTGGCCCGCGGCCCGGGGCGAGGTGATCCCGGTCATGGGCTACAACATGGCGGCCCGCTTCATCAAGGTCTACCCCGAGAAGCGGGAGGCGCTCCTCAAGGGAGGCTGATCCGGGAGGGGGGCGGGGAGNCCCCNCCCCGCCCCCCTCTCCCCAAGAAGGCGGATCATGGGAATCCTTAGATTTCTTGCGAAACGTCTGCTTTTCTCCGTCTTCGTGCTATTCGGCCTTTCGATCCTCATCTTCCTCATCTCCCGGGTCTTACCGGGGGATCCAGTGCGCATGGCCCTGGGACCCCGAGCCCCGGAGTGGGCGGTGCAGAACCTGAGGGAACAGATGCACCTCGACAAACCCCTTCCCGTCCAGTACTACTACTGGCTCGTAGGCGCCCTACATGGGGACTTGGGACAGTCCCTCTTCACCCGGCGGGCGGTGATCGATGACATCAAGGAGTTCCTCCCCGCCACCATGGAGTTGGCCCTGTTCGCCGGGGTCATCATGGCCATCTTCGGCATCCTCTTCGGGGCCATCGCGGGACGCTACAACAACACCTGGGTCGACAACGTGGTGCGGGTCTTCTCCTACATCGGGGTAGTGACCCCCTCCTTCGTTTTCGCCATCCTTTTCCTCCTCCTTTTCGGCTACCTCCTCGGTTGGTTCCCCACGGCCGGGAGGCTCTCCCCCTGGGTACCCCGCCCGCCGGTGATCACGGGGATGGTAACCGTGGACGCCCTCCTCACCGGCAATTGGGGCGCCCTGGGGGACGCCCTCTGGCACATGGTCCTCCCGGCGGTGGCCCTGGCTTTGGGGGGAATGGCCCAGGAGGCCCGCATAACCCGGGCCACCATCTCCGACAACCTGAAGAAGGACTACATCGCCTCAGCCAAGGGGTTCGGAGTACCGGAACGGCTGGTGATGTTGAAGTACCTCCTCAAACCCTCCCTCATCCCCACCGTCTCCATCCTGGGGCTCGATTTCGCTTCGCTTTTGGGAAACGCCTTCCTGGTGGAGCTTATCTTCAACTGGCCCGGGTTCTCCCGCTATGGGATCAACGCCATGCTCCGCAAGGACCTAAACGCCATCGCCGCTGTGGTGATGGTACTGGGGGTGGTGTTCGTCACCGTGAACATCATCGTGGACTTAGTGGTGGCGTGGCTGGATCCGCGGATCCGCTTGGGCGCTGAAAGGGGCAAGTGATGTTCAAAAGCCCCACATGGCAGCGAAGGTTGGAAGGATTCCGACGCGGCTGGTACAAGTTCTCCCGCAACCCCGTCTCGGTGGTGGGCCTCTTCTTCGTGCTTCTGGTCTCGTTCCTCGCCGCCTTCGCCCCTTATATCGCCCCCTATCCGGAACACGCGGGCAGGTTCGTGAACTTCCGGGAGGCGAGCCAACCCCCGAGCTTGAAGCACCCCTTCGGAACCGATGTCTTCGGGCGGGACATCCTCTCCCGGATCTTCTTCGGATTCCGCTATTCCCTCATGATGGGGGTGGTGGTGCTGTCGTTGGTGGTGCCCCCGGGGGTCATCCTGGGGCTCATCGCCGGTTATTACCGGGGAACATGGATCGAGACCCTGATCATGCGGATCACCGATATCTTCCTCGCCGTCCCCCCGCTGATCTTGGCCCTGGCAGTATGTTCCGTCCTTACCCCCAGTGTCTTCAACGCCATGATGGCCATCTCGCTGATGTGGTGGCCGTGGTACACCCGCTTGGTTTACGGCCTCGCCTCCTCCCTCAAGCACGAGTTCTTCGTCCAGGCGGCGGAGGTCACCGGGGCGAGCAAGTTCCACATCCTATTCCGAGAAATCCTTCCCAACTGCGTTTCCAGCATCTTCACCAAGATGAGCCTGGACATGGGCTGGGTGATCCTCATCGGATCCGCCCTCAGCTTCGTGGGACTGGGGGCACAGCCCCCCACGCCGGACCTCGGCACCATGGTGGCGGATGGCGCCAAGTACCTGCCGGATCAATGGTGGATCGCCGTCTTCCCCGCGTTGGCCATCATGATCACGGTGCTTGGCTTCAACCTCCTGGGCGACGGGTTCCGGGATCTCTTTGCCCTCGAGGAGATCTAAGATGGGTGGGGCATTGCTCGCGATCCGCGATCTCTTCGTCGAGTTCAAGGTTTACGAGGGGAAATTGAAGGTACTGAATGGAGTTTTCCTTTCCGTCCGGGAAGGGCAGCGGGTGGGGCTGGTGGGGGAAGCCGGCTGCGGCAAGACCACCACCATGAAGTGCGTCCTCCGCATCCTCCCCTCGCCCCCGGGTCGGATAACCAAGGGGGAGATCCTCTTCCGCGGTGAGGACATCCTCCGGATGCCGCCGCGGAAGGTGCAACGGATCCGGGGCCGGGGCATCTCCATGATCTTCCAGGATCCCACGGCGGCCCTGAACCCAGTCTTCACCATCGGGGATCAACTCATGACCGTCATCCGCTACGGGTCCCACGACTCCCTTACCCGCCGGGAGGTACGACAGCGGGCCATCAAGGCCCTGGCGGAGGTCCAGCTCCCAGATCCCGAGCGGATCATGGCCTCGTATCCCATTCAGCTTTCGGGGGGGATGCGCCAACGGGTATGTATCGCCATGGCGTTGGCCACCGAGCCGGAGCTCCTCATCGCCGACGAACCCACCACCAACCTGGACGTGACCATCCAGGACCAGGTGCTGCGGCTGCTGAACGAGCTGGTGGTGCGGCGGAAGACCTCGGTGATTTTCATCACCCACTCTCTGGGAGTGGTGCGCGAGATGGCCGATTGGGTCTACGTGATGTATGCGGGGAACATCATCGAAGGGGGTCCCAAGGGGGATCTTTTCCGCGAACCTCTCCACCCCTATACCCGGGGCCTGATGCGGGCGGTGCCCAAGCTCACCGGCGGAGGGATCGCCGAAGGGATCCCGGGGAGGATCCCGGATTATCTCGATCCGCCCCCGGGCTGCCGGTTCCACCCCCGCTGCGAACACGCCATGCCCCGGTGCTCCCAGAAGAACCCCCCGTTCCGCCCGGTGCGAGAAGGACATGAGGTAGCCTGTTTCCTCTATCAGGAGTGAGAGATGGAACCGATTCTGGAGATAAAGGACCTGAAAAAGTACTTCGTGACCTCGCGGGGAACCGTCAGGGCGGTGGACGAGATCTCCTTCGAGCTTTTGCGGGGCGAAACCCTGGGGCTGGTGGGGGAGTCGGGGTCGGGGAAAAGCACCACCGCGTACACCGTGATCGGGATCTACGCCCCCACCTCGGGGAAGATCCTCTTCCGCGGCCAGGACATCTCCGTACCCGTCTCGAAGCGCCCCAAAACCCTCAAGCGCGCCATCCAGATCGTGTTCCAGGACCCGGGAACCTCCCTCAACCCCCGGCGCACCATCGGCCAGATCCTGGAGCTCCCCCTGAAGGTCCACCGGATAGGGGACCGTAACGATCGCCGCCGGAGGGTGGTGGAGCTCCTGCGGATGGTGGAGCTGCCGGAGGATTACATCTACAAGGCCCCCCATATGCTGGGAGGAGGGGAGCGGCAAATGGTGGCTATCGCCCGGGCCCTGGCCACCGAGCCGGAGCTGGTGATTCTGGACGAACCCACCTCGGCCTTGGACGTCTCCATCCAGGCCAAGATCATCAACATGCTTTTGGATTTTCAACGCGAGATGAACCTCTCCTACCTTTTCATCACCCACGATCTTTCCCTCATGCGGAACGTGGCCCATCGCGTGGCCATCATGTATCTGGGGAAGATCTGCGAACTCGCCCCGGCGGTGGAGTTCTTCGAGAACCCTTACCACCCCTATACCAAGATGCTCCTCTCCTCCATCCCCGTGGTGTCGGAGGAAGAGGAGAAAATGAAGCCGGAGAAGATCATTTCCCAAGGGGAGATCCCCAGCCCCGTGAACCCACCCCCGGGGTGCCGGTTCCATACCCGGTGCACGGAGCGAAACGGGATCTGTTCCCAGGAGCTTCCCGGGATGGTGAGGGTGAGGGAGGGGCACCTGGTCTGGTGCCATCTGTTTGGCAAAAAGGAGGAAGGATGAGGCTTTTGTGGATAAACCCCGTAGGCACGGACCTCTTCGATGGGCCCATAAAGGAGTTCCTGGAGACCGCCAAGGCCCCGGGAACGGAGATCGAGGTGGTGTCCCTTCCGCGGGGCCCCATGCACCTGGAGTACCACTACTATGAGGCCCTGATCCTGACCGACACCCTCCATCAGGTGCGCCGGGCGGAATTAGAGGGGTTCGACGCCGCCGTGATCGGCTGCTTCTACGACCCGGGGCTGCGGGAGGCCCGGGAGATCGCCGAGCGACTGGTGGTGACGGCCCCGGCCGAATCGGCTATGCACATCGCCGCCACCCTGGGACACGCCTTCTCCATCATCGTGGGCCGCAAGAAATGGATCCCCAAGATGCACGAGAACGTGGTCAAATACGGGTTTAAGGATAACCTTGCGTCCTTTAAGTCCGTGGACCTGGGAGTCTACGACTTCCAAAAGGATAGGGCCGAGACCGCGCGGCGCCTCAAGGCTGCGGCCAAGGAGGCGGTGGAGATGGACCGGGCCGAGGTGATCATCCTCGGCTGCACCATCGAGTTCGGGTTCTACCGGGAGCTCCAGGAGGAACTGGGGGTTCCGGTGATCGACGCGGTGATCGCCCCCCTGAAGTACGCGGAGTTCCTGGTGGAGCTAAGGGACCGGTTCGGATGGGCGGCGAGCAAGGTCTACGGGTACCAGTCGCCGCCGGTGGAAGAGATCCGCGACTGGAAGCTCGCGGACCAGTACGGGATCCGCGGGCTCTGGGGATAGAAAGGACGGAGATGGCGGGGACACTGCGACTCGGCTTCGATGTTGGGGGGACCTTCACCGATGGGGTGCTGATGCGGGACCGGGAGGTCCTGGCCAAGGCCAAGGCCCTCACCACCGAGGATGTCACAACGGGGATCATCAACGCCCTGGACGAGCTCCTGGAGAAGTCCGGGGTGAACCCGGCGGAGATCGGGATGGTGTCCTTGGGTACCACCCATACCACCAACGCCATCATCGAACGGCGGAACCTGAACAAGGTAGGAATCTTCCGGTTGGCGGCCCCGGCCACCACGGCCATCCCCCCGCTCACCGGCTGGCCCGAGGACTTAAAGCGCGCCATCGGCGGCCCGGAGTTCGTACACATCATTCGGGGAGGTTCCGAGTACGACGGCCGGGACATCGCCCCCCTGGATGAGGCGGCCATCGCCGAGGCCTGCCGCAAGATGAAGGGGAAGGTGGACTCGGTGGCCATTACCGGGGTCTTCTCCCCCATCATCCCCAAGCACGAGGAGCGAGCGGCGGAGATCGTGCGCGACATCCTGGGGGAGGAGGTCCACATCACCCTTTCGCACCGCATCGCCACCATCTCGCTACTTGAGCGGGAGAATTCCGCCATCCTGAACGCCTCGGTGATCACAGTGATGCGGCGGGCGGTGGAGTCGCTGAAGGACGCGGTGCGGGAGCGAGGGATAGACGCGCTCCTTTTCATCGTCCAGAACGACGGGAGCGTGATGTCCGCCGATTACGCCGTGGACTACCCCATCTTCACCGTGGCCTCGGGGCCGGCGGCGTCGGTGCGCGGCGCGGTGTACCTCTCGGGGATCGAGGACGGCGTGGTGGTAGACATCGGCGGAACCTCCACCGACGTGGCCTACATCGTGAAGGGCTTCCCCCGGGAGTCCTCCATCACGGTGACCATCGGCGGGGTGAAGACCAACATCCGCTGTCCCGACCTCCTCTCCATCGCCCTGGGGGGCGGGACCATCGTGAAGCACCGGGGCGAGGAGGTGAAGGCCCTAGGCCCCGAGTCGG
>MTNL01000132.1 GCA_002010365.1 Candidatus Acetothermia bacterium JdFR-50
ACGGTGTACTTCCAGTCGATGTACTTCTGCGCCAGCTTTATCTCCTCTTCCTTCCCGATCTCGTAGCGGCGCGGCGACATCCAGTTCCGCGGGAAGACCACCACCGCCCCCTTGAGGGCATCGTCCAGCTCCTGGGTGACCTCGAACTTCCCCCCGGACTCCCGAGCGTACTTCTCCGTCAGCTCCAGGATCTCCCGGTCGAGCTGATACTCCTTGGGGTGCGCCAGCACCACTTCCATCCCGAAGCGGGCGGCGATGAGGAGCTCCGATTGCACCGAGCCCCAGGAACGGACCCAGGGGGAGTAAGCCCACATGATCACGTACTTCACGCCCTTAAGATCTCCGAGCTTCTCCTTGAGGGTGTAAATATCAGTGAGGGCTTGGCAGGGGTGGTAGACATCCGAGGCCATGTTGATGATGGGGACCTCGGCGTACTGGCCGAACCGGTACATGATCTCGGTGCCTTCCCCGTAGCGGGACACCTTGTCCTCGAGGAGCCGGATCCCGATCCCGTCGGCGTAACGGGCCATGACCTTGGCGGTGTCCTTGATGGTTTCCCCGGTACCGGGGCTGTCCTCCAGGGAAAGCCGCAAGGTGGAAGCGTCGATGTACTGGGCGTGTCCCCCGAGCTGGGTCATGGCGGTCTCGAAGGAGAGCCTGGTCCGGGTGGAGGTGTTGAAGAAGAGCATGAGGAAGGTCTTGTCCTTAAGGGGATAGTGGGGCACGCCCTCGTAGTGGAGAGCCTTGAGGTGATCCGTCACCTGGAGGACGATACGTAGTTCCTCGTCGGTCCAGTCCTTTATAGAGATGAGGTCTTTGCCCGCGAGCTCGAACCAGCTCATCTTCCCTCCTTTCGGATCCATGACGCGTAACGGGTGACGTGTGACGAGTTTTTCAAGTCTCTCATACCCGTTACGCATCACCCGTCACAGGATAAGGGCCAAGAGGCCCTTCTGGGCGTGGAGGCGGTTCCCGGCCTCTTCGAACACCACCGAGTTGGGCCCGTCGATCACCTCGTCGGTGACCTCCATGCCCCGGTCTGCGGGGAGGCAGTGCATGTAGATAGCGCCGTTGGTGAGCTCCATCTTCTCTTTGGTGGTGATCCAGTGCTTGTTGGCCTCGAACAAGGCCTTTGCTTTCTCTGGGTCCATGGGGCCGGAGCCGTCGGTGGGCTGTACCGTCCAAGACTTGGGATATACCACGTCGGCGTCCTTGAACGCCTCGTCCATATCGTGGACGACCTGGAAGGAACCGCCGAACCGCTTTACGTTTTTCTCCACGAAGTTGAGAACGTTGGGATCGAGGTCGAACCCCTTGGGGTGGGCGAGAGTGATCTCCATGCCGAAGAAGCTGGCGGCGATGATGGCCGATTGCGGCACCGCCAACGGTTTCTCCACCGAGCCGGAATACGCCCAGGACATCACAAACTTCTTCCCCCGAAGCTCCCCAAGCTTCTCCACCATCACCATGAGGTCCGCTAAGGCCTGGCAGGGATGGTACATGTCGTCCTCCATGTTGATCACCGGGATCCGGGCCCAGCGGGCGAACTCCCGGATGAGGAGGTTTCCTTTCCCGTACATCCAGCCGGTCTTGGAGCCGTAGATGCGGATGGCGATCCCGTGCCCCATCTCCGAGAGGACCCGGGCCACGTCGGATACGCGCTCGGTGGTGTAGGCCACTTCCTCACCGGGGAGGGCGGGGGTGTAGACCGCACCCGGCTGGAGGAAGATGGCGTGGCCCCCAAGCTGCTGCATCCCCACCTCGAAGGAGTTCCTCGTCCGCAGCGACGTGTTGTAGAAGAGCATGAATAGAGTCTTCCCATCCAAGAGCTTGTGGGGCTCGCCCCGGATGAGCTTGCGTTTCAGGTCAAAGGCGGTGTCGAGGATGGTCTCCAACTCCTCCCGGTCGAATTCCATCAGGGTGATGAAATCCCTTCCCCTAAGATCGGTGCTCGCCATTTCTCTCCTCCTTTTCCAATCCGTGACGGGACAGGGCTTTGGGAAAGACCCCTCACGCGTCACGGACGATCTGGGTTCCGGCTTTCCCTTCCAGGATCTCCATCGCCTGGAAGAGGTGGCCGATGGCCGCCCTCTCCCCTCCGGCCTCCACGAACCGCACCGCTGCTCGCACCTTTGGCTCCATGGAACCCTTCTTGAAATGGCCCTCGGCCAAGTACCGACGGGCCTCGGAGGGGGTCATCCGATCGATGGGCGTCTCGTCTGGATCGCCGTAGTTGAGCATTACCTTTTCTACATCGGTGAGGATGAGAAAGACGTCCGCCCCTACGTCCACCGCAAGCCGCTGGCCCGCGAGGTCCTTGTCGATCACCGCCTCCACCCCCCGGAGACAACCGTCTTCCCGGACCACCGGGATCCCACCGCCCCCGGAGGCGATGACGATGGCCCGACTCTGCACCAAGGCCCTAATTGCCTCGCGCTCGATGATGGCCTTGGGATCGGGGGAGGGGACAACACGACGCCAGCCGCGACCTGCGTCCTCCACGATGTGCCAGCCTTTCTCGATCCGGAGCCGTTGGGCTTCCTCCGCGGTGTAGAAAGGTCCCACGGGTTTGGTGGGGTTCTGGAACGCCGGGTCACCTTTGTCCACCAGGACCTGGGTTACCACGGTGGCGATGGGGATATCGCCTCGGCCCTCCCGGTCGAGGATGTTGTGCAAGGTTTGCTGGATCATGTAGCCGATGAGCCCCTGGGTCTGGGCGCCACAGGCATCCATGGGCATGGGAGGGACGATTTCCTTGGCGGCGTCCTGCTGCAGGAGAAGGTTTCCCACCTGGGGGCCGTTTCCGTGAGTGATCACCAGGCGCCACTTGCCGGAAAGGACCATTTGCACCAACTGCTCGCAAGCCCTCTGGACGTTTTCCAGCTGTTCTTCGAAGGTTCCCTTCTGCCCCCGCTGCAGTATGGCGTTTCCTCCGAGGGCGACAACAACGGTTTTCTTGTCCACCCGTGGCCTCCTTTCCCTAAGCTTCATACACCTTGCGCATCCTGTCCCAATGGCTTTTCATCCTGCGGGCGGCGGCCTGGGGATCTCCGGCGGTGATGGCCTCCAGGACCTTTCCGTGGATCTCCGCCACCCGCTCGAGCTCCTTGGGGGTGCGCATGTAGAAGTTGTGCGTGAATTCCCGATAAAGTTTCTGATCCATGGTCTCGACCAAGAGCTTCATGACCGCCACGATCAGGCGATTATGGGTGGCCTCGGCGAGGGCACAGTGGAACTCCTTGTCCAAGGAGAAGTACCGCTCGAAGTCATCCGCACGGGCGAAGGAAAGCATGGACTCATAAATCCTCTGCATCTTCGCCACGTCCTCCGGCGTGGCGTGTCGGGCCGCCAGGGAGGCCACCACCGGGTCGAAGGCCCCCCGGGCCTCGATGATCTCGAGACAGCCGGCCTCCGACTCGAGCACCACCAGGGGCTCAGTCTCCTCGTCCTCGGTGGGGCTGCGGCGCACGAAATTCCCTCGTCCCACCTTGGCCTCCACGAGCCCCACCGCTTCTAAGGCCGCCAGGGCCTCGCGTACGGAGGCCCGCGATACCCCCATGAGCTCCGCGAGTTCCTTCTCGGAGGGGAGCCGTTCCCCCACCTTGAAGACCCCCTCCTTAATGAGACGGATGATCTGCTCGGCCACCTGGGAGGAAACCTTGGTGGGGCGCACGGGCTGTATGAGCTGGGACATATCCTCGCGGATAGGTTTGGCAGTCATGCTGTCAGACAATATACCGTTATCCGAAACTCGCCGCAAGATCCCCTCACCTCCCATGTGGACTAACCCCCCCGGGCGTTATGATCTCGGCGGGAGATATGGAGATCTATACCGTGGGCCATTCGAACTTATCCTTGGATGATTTCCTGGAGCTTCTGCGGCGCTGGAGGATAGAGATCGTGGCCGACGTGCGGCGGTTCCCCACTTCCCGCAAACATCCCCACTTTGCCCGGGAGGCTTTGGAGTCCGCCCTCCGGGAGGCGAGGATCCGCTACGTCTTCCTGGGGGAGGAGCTCGGGGGATACCGAAGGGAAGGGTACGAGGCCCACATGGGCACCGAGAAGTTCCGTCGCGGCCTGGAGAGGCTGGAGGAGTTGGCGGCCCAGGGGCGGACAACGATCATGTGTGCCGAACGGGACCCACGGGGATGCCATCGGCGCTTCATCGCCGCTGTCTTGGCGGCCCGGGGGTTCCGGGTGATCCACATCCTCGGCCCTGAAAAGTCCCGTGCTGAGGAACCCCCGCTCCTTTAGAAAATCAAAAGGGCGCCGGTCGACCGGCGCCCTTCCGCCCATCGCCCCTTACGCTTCGACCGACAACCTCACGTGGAGCGGATCTCCCGGCGCATGAAGATCACGTAGGAAATGGCGAAGCAAACGGAGGTAAGCGCCACGAGTCCCACGAGCTGGGGCCATACGATGAGGAGGCTTTGTCCCAACGGCAGGGGGCTTGTGGGGATCGAGGCCTCCTGCAGGAGCGCCGCGATTCCAAGGCCCCGGTAACTGGGGATGAGGATGGCGGTGGTAGCCTCCTCGTAGAGGGCCACCGGCGAGAAGCGTAACACCAGATCTCGGATCGACTCGTGCTTGGCGAAGACGTCGGCACTCACCCCGGGCTTTATCGGGGCCACCTGGTCAGCGATGAGACCGGCGAGCATGTAGAGGAAGAGGGTGAAGAAAAGCCACAGCGCGATGGAAGCTAAGGCGGAGGTGGCCGTCTGCCGGAACACGATGGAGAAGAGGATCCCCAAGCTCAACCAGAAGCCGAGGTAGATCACGCTGATCACGAAGAACATCGCCGCGCGGGAAATCTCCGCTCCGTCGGGGGGGAAACCCAGGATGTAGAGGCCCAGGCCCACGATGATGAGGATAATGCTTGCTACGGCGATGGCCAGGGCGGTGAGGCCAGCGAGGAACTTCCCATTGATCCACCAGTCGCGGTAAATCGGTTGCGATAAGACTCGGGATACGGTGCCACGGTTAAATTCGCTGTTTATGGCGTCGAACCCCAGCACCACCCCGATGAGGGGGCCGAAGAAGGCCAAAAAGCCCAGGAACGAGGGGAGGCCCCCGCCGCTCACGGTGAAGAGCCGCAGGTAAATGAACTCCCCGGCGGACTCCTGTCCGAACAGGGCCTGGGCCGCCAGGTACGCGGAGGCCCCACCCACGATGAGGATGAGGAAGAAGAAGATTACGAAGCGTTTGCTCCCCAGATGGTCCGCAAGTTCCTTCCAAAATACGGCGCTCATGGTTCACTCCTGGAAGTAGCGGAGGTAGATCTCCTCCAGGGTATAGGTGTGGCCTTTAAGCTCCACCAGTTCGACACCGGCGGCTAAGACAGCACGCGCGATCTGGGAACGTACGTCAGCAGTAGCCCTCACCTTGACGAGATCACCTTCCGCTTCCACGGCGGTTACCCCTTCCAATCCCTTTAGGGATTCGAGCAGGTTCTCGTCAACCCTGGAGGTCCTCACCACGAAGAGGTGCTCTCCTTCCTCCACCACGGCGCCGAGCTCTCCCATCGTGCCCTGGGCCACGAGCTTGCCCCGATGGATGATCCCCACCCGGTCGCAGATCCGCTGGACTTGGTGGAGGAGATGGGAGGAAAGGAGGATGGTCATACCGCGTTCATCACGAAGCCGTACAATCATATCCAGGATTTGCCTCGCGCCCTCGGGGTCGATTCCGGAAGTGGGCTCGTCCAAAATGACGAACTTGGGTTCCTTGAGGAGAACGTCAGCGATCCCGAGACGCTGCTTCATCCCCCGGGAAAATGCACCCACCTTTCGGTCGGCAACGTCTTTGAGTCCGACGACCTCCAACACCTCGGCCACCCGCCTTTTCGCTTCCTTCTCGGGGATGCGGTTGAGGTAAGCGGTGTAGAGAAGGTTCTCCCGGGCGGAGAGGTCATCATAGAAACCCAAGTTCTCGGGGAGGTACCCAGTGAGACGCTTCACCTTCAGGGGTTCCCGGGCGGGGTTGTGGCCCAGGACCCTGACCTCGCCCGCGGTGGGCTCGGTGAGGCCGAGGAGGATAAGGATAGTGGTGGTCTTTCCGGCGCCGTTGGGTCCGAGGAGGCCGTAAATCTCCCCCTCGCCGATCTCCAGGTCTAAACCGTCCACAGCCTTGACCCCGTCGTAGTACTTCTTGAGGCCCTTGGCCTCAACTACTGGGCTCATCACCGCCTCCCGAGGCGCACGAAGATCCCCGTGAGCCCGGCCACCACCACGACGATCACCGCGACACCGACCCATCCCCAGCTCATGGCCGCGCCCACGGTTACCCGGAGTTTCAGGGACTCCCGATCTTCCTTGCCGGCGGCGGTGACGTTGATCTCGTAGTCCCCGGGGATGGCCCGCTCCTTGGGCTTGATAACGACCTCCACCACCGCCGGCTTGAGAGTTTGGGCCAGAGGATCCAAGGATTCGAGCTTCTCAGGCTTGAAGGTCACCTCCCAGCCCTTGGGTTTGGAGGCGTAGAAGTCGATGTCGGAGATGGGAGCGGAGCCTTCGTTCCAGATGTAGAGCTTGAATACGCGCTCCTTGCCGGCCGTGGCCTTGATGTTGCGGGTATCACCCTTACCGAAGACCTCGGCCTCGCTCCCCAACCGCAGCTCGTAGGTTCCGGTGACCACAGCTTTGAGGTCGAGCTTTGCCTCCACCTCACCGGCGGTGGCCACGAAGGTGAGGGGGTACTCGCCCTTTTCCGCGCCGTAGGGCGGGGTCACCACGAACTTGATCCACTCGGAGGCGTTCTTGCCCACCTTGATGGAGGTGATGCGTTGGTCCTTCCAGCGGGGAGTGAAGTAAGCACGCCAACCCATCGGCACCTGGGCTTTGAGCTGAACTATGCGGTCCTCATCGGCCTCGTTTTTAATCTGGATTTCGAACTCGAAGTCCTCGCCGGCGGGATTCTCCAGGGCGGGGTAATCCACCAAGAGGGTGAGGCCCTTTACCTGTTCTTCTTCGGTGGTCTCCTTCTTCTCGCGTTCATAGGTGACCGTGACATCGAACTTCTTCTCTAAGGCCCCATCCTGGGTGCGAGCCACAAGCTCAAAGGCATAATCGCCGGATTCAGCTTCCTCAGGGGGTTTGGCGCGGAACTTGATGGTTACCTTGTTGTCCTCCCCTGGGAGGAGGTAAAGACCCATGATTTGGGTCCGGGGATAGGAAGAGGTCTCTAACCGTGGATTCCAATCTTCGGGACCGGAGATCTCGAACACGATGGATTCGGGATTCTCCCCGTAGTTTATCAGGACCACGTCCAGATTGACCTCTTTGCCCTCGGGGATGACGACATGGGGATAAGCAGCATAGAAGGCGAAATCCCGTTTCAGTTCCTGAGCTATGCCCACAAGCGCAAACGCAAGGAAAAAGACAAAAATCAGCTTTTTCCTCATCCCTCCCTCCTGCAATAGGTGGTTTTATATGTGCCCTACAGAGAAGCTGCCTAATTTTAAGGGGCAAAGAGGCCCCGAAGTCAAGCCCTAGGAATCCCAATGGTTCAGCTAAAATGGACGCCGATGGAGATT
Source organism: Candidatus Acetothermia bacterium JdFR-50 (assembly GCA_002010365.1). Classification (GTDB taxonomy): domain Bacteria; phylum Bipolaricaulota; class Bipolaricaulia; order Bipolaricaulales; family Bipolaricaulaceae; genus UBA3571. The sequence goes on from MTNL01000132.1 coordinate 7,532, forward strand.
ACTGAGGTATGCCGGCTTCTGGGACTTCCGCCTCGGGTGGCCGAAATCTACATTGCCAAAGGCATCCGGGAACTATATCCGCCCCAAGAGGCGGCACTTCGTTGCGGGATCTTCGAGGGAAAAAGCCTCGTCCTCGCTGCCCCCACCGCTTCGGGGAAAACCCTGGTGGCTGAACTCCTCATCCTCCATACAGCCTTGGTGCGGGGGGGACGCGCGATATATCTTGTACCCTTGCGGGCCTTGGCAGGTGAGAAGTACAAGGATTTCGCTTCGCTGTTTTCCCAGCTGGGGTTGAAGGTCGGGATATCCACCGGGGATTTCGATCGGGTCGAGCAGGATCTAGCCGCCCACGAACTCCTCATCCTGACCAATGAGCGGGCTGATTCCGTACTGCGACAACGGCCGAGCTGGTTTTTCCGTGGCCTAGAGCTTGTGGTGGTGGACGAAGTCCACTTGCTGGGCGATCCCTACCGTGGCCCCACCCTGGAGGTGTTGCTCGCTGCCCTCAAGAAGGAGCGTCCCGGGCTCCAGCTCCTCGCCCTCTCGGCCACCATCGGGAACCCCGAGGAGATCGCAGCTTGGTTGGAGGCTGAATCCCTGGTGAGCGACTTCCGCCCCGTGCCCTTACGTAAGGGGATCTCCGTAGAAGGGGACCTCTTTTTCCCGGGGGAGGAACCGCGCCCTCTGGAGGTGGAGGGGAGGCTCGAGCCTCTGGTAGCGTTGACGCTGGAGTGCGTACGAGAGAATGGCCAGGTTTTGGTCTTCGTATCCACCCGACGCTCGGCCCAAGCTGTCGCCCGGAAGCTCTCCCGCTACATGAGGGACCTCCTCTCCCCCACGGAACGGAAAGAACTCTTGAGGATCTCCGCCGAAATACAAGGGGAGGTGGAGGGAAAGACCTCGCTGGCGGCGGAATTGGCGAAATACTTGGCTGAAGGGGTAGCTTTCCATCACGCCGGCCTTCCTTCCCACCATCGGCGCTTGGTGGAGGATGCTTTCCGGGATCGCCTCCTCAAGGCCCTATGCACCACTACGACCCTGGCAGCTGGGGTAAACCTCCCCGCCCGCAGGGTGATCATCCGGGACGTACGCCGTTACGATCCCCCTTATGGTTCCAGCTATATCCCTACCCTGGAGTACCACCAGATGGCGGGTCGTGCGGGGAGGCCGGGGTTGGACCCCTACGGTGAGGCGATCCTCATCGCCAAAAGCTGGGAGGAAGCCCAAGAGCTCGCCACCCGGTACGTCCTGGCTCCGCCGGAGGAGATCCGGTCACAGCTCGCCCAGGAGGGGGCGCTGCTTTTCCATCTCCTGGGGATAATCGCGGCACGGTACGTGCGGACCTTGCGGGACATCCCAGAGTTCTTCGCCCTCACCCTGTTCGCGCGGCAGTTCGACCCCGAGGAGCTCGCCGAGGCACTCCGGCGGGGCCTCCAGTACCTGGAGATGGAAGGCTTCGTGGACGCGGAAGGGGAACGCCTTTCCCCCACCGCTTTCGGGGCGCTCACGGCCCGGCTCTACATCCATCCCGTTACCGCGGTGGTCCTGCGGGACGGGCTGCGGGAGGCGCGCCGTCGGGAGGACCGCCCCCCCATCTCCTTCTTCCACCTCGTGGCCGCGACCCCGGACATGGAGCTCGTGCGGGTGAGCTCCCGGGACGTGCCCGAGCTCGAGGCCTTCGTCGAGGAGGCGGAGGGCCTCTGGTTCGTGGAGACGCCCTCCTTCGGTGAGCGCGGGTTCAGGAGGTTCCTGGCGGAGGTGAAGACGGCCCAGGTGCTGGTGAACTGGATCGAGGAGAAATCCGAAGAGGAACTATACATCGATTTCGGGGTAGGACCCGGGGATCTCCACCGGATTGTGGAGACAGCCG
>MTNL01000239.1 GCA_002010365.1 Candidatus Acetothermia bacterium JdFR-50
GGGGTATTTGAGGTAGATCTTCAGGGTGAGGTCGTCCACGACCTCGATCCGGTCGACGGGATCCTTGATGAGGAAGACGCCGCCCTCGGGGCCGTCCAGGCGCATGGTGCGCTCCAGCGCCCACTTGACGGCGTTGGCGTCACAGGGCGTGCCGTCCCAGAAGGTCAGCCCGGGGCGGATGTAGAAGGTATAGACCATGGCGTCGTCGGAGATCTCCCAGGACTCGGCTACGCTGGGCACCACCCTGTTGGTCCCGGGCTCCAGTCCCACCAAGGCCTTGGTGGTGTGGCGCAGTATGTGCCAGGTGAAGTGATCGTAGGAGTTAGCGAAGGCGAGCTGGGTGATCCGGTCGGTGGTCCCGAGGATCAGGATGTCTTTCTGTGCCCAAACCCCAAGGCCCAAACCAAGAGCCAAAAGCACAAACAGGATCTTTCTCATGACACACCTCCTTCAAATTAGTTACGATCGTGCAACTTTCTTCCAATATCACCTCCCCTATGTTCTCCTGCGGGTATCGGTTTTTATTATATCGGGGGATACAAGGGCCGTTAAGCCTCACCCGACCTTTTTGCGACGGCGTTTGGGGTTCACCAGGTCCGATATCCCCTCGCCTATGAGGCCGAACCCCAGGGAGAGCGAAAGGATCATCAACCCGGGGAAGGTGATGAGCCACCAATACCCGGACTGCAGGAACCGCTGCCCGTTTTGGATATCGAACCCCCAGTCCGGGGCCGGCGGGGGCAAGCCGTACCCGAGGAAGGACATCGCCGCTTCCGTGAGGATGGCGTCGGCGATGTTGAAGGAGGATACGGCCATGATGGCGTTCACCGTGTTGGGGGCGATGTGCCGGAGGAGCACCCGCCACCAAGGGGCCCCCACGGCATGGGCCGCCTCCACGAAGGTCTGCTCCCGGATCTGCAACACCTCGGCCCGGGTGACGCGGAAGTAGGTGGGGATGTAGACCACGGCGATGGCCATGATCATGGGCACCAGCCCCGGCTGCATCACCGCCACCAGGGCGATGGCCAAGATCATGGAGGGGAAGGAGTAAATCGCGTCCATGCTCAGCGAAAGGACGCGATCCAGGAGGCCTCCGGCGAACCCCGAGATCCACCCTAGGATGGAGCCGATGGTGAGGGAGATGGCGATGGAGGAGAACGCCACCACGATGGGGGCCCACCCGCCGGAAATCACACGGCTGAATACGTCCCGCTGCAGGTGATCGGTCCCCATCCAGTGGGCAGCCGAGGGGGGCGCCAGCCGGGGGATCTCCGGATAACTTTTCGTGGGGTTGTAGGGCGGAATCCAACGGGTGAGTCCATACGGGTCGTCCTTGTTCCCGGTGGGCCCGCAGATGAAGGCCATGAGGATGTGGGCCACCACGATGGCCAGTCCCACCTGCAACAGCCGCTGGCGCCGGACCGAGCCGAGGAGCACGAAGATGGGATAGAAGAGGAACCTGGCTATCTGCATCAGTACCTCACCCGCGGATCGATGATGGAGTAAAGGATATCGACGATCAGGTTCACCGTGGCGATGAAGACCCCGATGAACACGATGGTGCCCTGGATGGCGTTCCAGTCACGGGCGTCCAAACTGCGTACCAGGAACCCCGCGATCCCCGGCCACGAGAACACCGTCTCGGTGAGGACCGCACCGCCCATGAGGATGGCGAACTGAAGCCCCATCACCGTGACGATGGGGATTAGGGCGTTGCGCAGGGCGTGCTTGAGGATCACCACCCTCTCCGCGAGCCCCTTGGAACGGGCGGTGGTGACGTAATCGGCATCCAGGACCTCCAGCATCGCCGCCCGGGTCATACGTCCCAGGAACCCCGTGAGCGCGATCCCCAAGGTGACGGCCGGGAGGATCCAGTGCTTGAACACATCCAGAAGAAGCTTCCCATCCCGCAAAAGGATCGCGTCCAAAAAGTAAAAGCGGGTTATGGGTTGGAAGGTATAGGCGTATATTCCCGAGACGCGTTTTGCCACCGGCAGCCAATCGAGTTGCACGGCGAAAACCATCTGGAACATCAATCCGAGCCAGAATATGGGGATGGCGAATGATCCGATGTGAAAGAGCCTCACCACGTGGTCCGAGGTCTTGTCCGCCCTTACCGCGGCCCATATCCCCGTGGTGATACCGAACAACGCCGCGAAAAATATCCCCCCGAACGCCAGTTCCAACGTGGCCGGCAACCGGGTCCGCAGCTCATAGAGCACCGGCCTCCCGGTACGAGAGGACTTCCCGAAATCGAACCGCACTACCTGGGCGAGGTAATTGAGATACTGGACGTGCAGGGGTTTATCCAAGCCCCATTCCTTGCGACGCTGCTCGATGAGCTCGGGGGAAACGTTGCGGCCGCCGAGCATGGCGAGCACGGGATCCCCGGGCATGAGCCGCAGCATGAGGAACACGGCGGTAAGGAGGATAAAAAGCATGGGAATGGTCAACAGGACGCGTTGGACGATGTATTTCCCGATGCCCCCCATTTACCCTCCTGGTGGACAAAGGTTATCGGTGGGTTGCGAATTTCTCAAGGGTTAAGGCTCCTCCCGAGGTGATTCCGCCTTGACGCATCTCACCGAGTGCCCGGGGGAAAGTTCCACCTCCCCGGGAGGGGCCTCCACGCACCTTTTCTCGGCCGCCGGACACCGGGGATGGAAACGGCACCCAGGGGGTGGATGCAGGGGGTCGGGGACATCGCCGGAGAGGATGACCTTCTCCCTCCCGCTCCCGGGGGCCACGGATAGGAGGGCTTTCGTATAGGGATGTACCGGATGCAGGAGGACTTCCTCCGTCTCCCCCTGCTCCACCGTGACACCCAGATACATCACCGCCACTTCATGGGAAAGAAAGAACGAATCGGCAAGATCGTGGGTGATGAAGAGATAAGAGAGTTTGAGTTCCTCCTGGAGGTCCCGAAGTAGGTTCATGATCCCCGCCTTGATGGAGACATCCAGGTTTGAGACCGGCTCGTCCAGTACCAGGAGCTCCGGGTCCAGGATCAACGCGGCGGCGATGGCCACCCGTTGCCTCTCCCCTCCCGAAAGCTCGTGGGGATATTTTTCCAGGAAATAGTCGGGCGGGGAGAGACCGGCCAGATCCAATGCCCGTCTCAGGCGCCCTTCGTCTCCCCGGATCCCGTGTATCCGGAGGGGCTCCCCCACGATGGCCCGCACCTTCATCTTGGGATTCAAGGATTCATAGGGATCCTGGAAGACGATCTGGGCGCGGCGCCGGAACTCCTTCAGCGCCTTCCCCCGCAGCCTCAGCACGTCCTTTCCCCGGAAGAGGACCTCCCCCCCCACATGCTCCAGGAGCCCGAGCACCGCCAGTCCCGTGGAGCTCTTCCCGCAACCGGACTCGCCCACCAAGGCCAGGGTCCTGCCTTCGGGAAGGGAAAAGGAAACCCGATCCACCGCCACCAGGAACCGTCGGCTGATGAAGGCCGAAAGCCCCACCGCTACCGGGTAGGACACGGTAAGTCCCTTGACCTCAAGGAGCGCCATCGTCCCTCCAGTTCCAGCAGGCCACCGCATGTCCCTCTTCCACCGGCTCGAGTCCGGGGACCTCCCGACCGCACGCCTCCGTGGTGCGGTGGCACCGGGACGCGAACCTACAGCCCGGGGGCGGGGGCGAAAGGCGCGGCGGGGAACCGGGGATCGTTTCCAACCTCTGGGCACGGAAGCCCAGCTTTGTCACCGCCCCGAGGAGCTTCCGGGTGTAGGGGTGGAGCGGCTTTCGGAAGAGCTCCCCGGTGGGAGCCACCTCGGCGATGAGGCCGGCGTACATCACCGCGATCCGGGTGCAGATCTCCGAAAGCAACATGAGATCGTGGGAGATGTAGATCAGGGAAAGTCCGTACTCGTCCCTTAGCTCCTTCAGGAGCTCGATGATCTGTGCCTGGACCATCACATCCAGGGCGGTGGTGGGCTCATCGGCGATGAGCACCGCGGGGCGGCAGGCCAGGGCCATGGCGATCACCGCCCGCTGTCGCATCCCGCCGGAAAGCTGGTGGGGGTAATCCCGCAGCCGTTTCGGGTCTATCCGCACCCGCTCCAGGAGCGTTCCGGCCTCCTGCAGGGCCCGTCGGCGGGAATAACCCAAATGGACCTGGAGGGGCTCGGCAATCTGGTACCCGATGGTCTTGGTGGGGTTCAGGGCCGCCTGGGCGTTCTGGAAGACCATGGCGATCCTGCGCCACCGCACCTTGCTCATCTCGTCCTCGGGGAGGCCCAGGATCTCCGTTCCCTCGAGAAACGCCTCGCCCCTCACCTCCGCGGTCCCGGGGAGGATCCGCATGAGGGCACAGGCCGCGGAGGTCTTGCCGCAGCCCGATTCCCCGGCCAGGCCCAGGATCTCCCCCGGGGCCAGGGAAAAGGAGACGCCCCCCACCGCCTCCACCGTCGCCGTGGGCAGGCGATAGACGACCCTCAGGTCCCGGACGGAGAGCACCTCACCCATCAGATCACCACCTGCCCCCGGCGCAGCTTCGGGTTCAGGGCCTCGTCCAGGGTGTTGCTGATGAAGGAGAACCCGAGCACCACCAACATGATGCAGATCCCCGCCGGGAGGAAATACCACCACGCCCCGATGGACACCGCCCCGGTCTCGAAGGCGTACCGGATGATGATCCCCCAGCTGAACTTGGTGGGGTCCCCCAGCCCCAGGAAGCTCAGGAACGCCTCGGAGAGGATGGCCAGGGAGGTGACGAGGGTCATGTTGGCGAAGACCAGGGGCAGGACGTTGGGGAGGATGTGGCGGCGCATGATGTAGAGGGGGCCGGCGCCCAGGGCCCGGGCCCGCAAAACGAACACCCTCTCCTTGATGGAGAGGGTTTGGGACCGGGTGATCCGCGCCGCCTGGGTCCACTGCACCAGGCCGATGGCGAGGATGATGTTTCCCAGGGATCTTCCCATCAGCGAGACGATCACGATGGCCAGGACGATGAAGGGCATCGAGAGGAACGAATCGGTAAAGCGCATCAGGACCGCATCCACCGGACCCCCAAGGTACCCCGCCGTCACCCCCACCACCGTCCCCACCACCACCGCGATGGCGGCGGCGGAGAGGCCGATGATCAAGGTGATCCGGGTGCCGTAGATCACCTGGCTCAGGATGTCCCGCCCCAGCTCGTCGGTACCCAGGGGGTGCCTCCACGAGGGCGGGGCGAGGATATCTTCCAGCTGGTCCGCCGTCTTCCACGGGTCATAGGGGGCGATGTATGGGCCGATGATGGCGAGCACCGCGAAGATCCCCACGATGACCAACCCCGCTTTGCCGAAGGGAGAAGTGCGAAACGCCTCTCGTATCTCCGCCATCCCGGTCACCTATAGCGGATCCGCGGGTCCAGGACGGTGTAGAGGATATCCGCCAGGAAGTTGGCGAGGACGATGGAGAGGGAGAGGAAGATGAGGATCCCCTGCAACACGGGATAGTCCCGCATGAGTATGGCCCGGTACACCAGCTTCCCGATCCCCGGCCATGAGAACACCGTCTCGATGGTGATGAACCCCGCCACCAGGGTGGCCAAGTTCAGGGCGATGAGGGTGGTGATGGGGAGCATGGCGTTGGGGACCACGTGGGAACGCAGGATCCTGGCCGGGCGCATCCCCTTGGCCTTGGCGGTGCGGGTGTAGGGTTCGGTGAGCTCCTCGGCCAATTGGCTCCGCATGATCATGAAGTACTGACCGTGCATGATCAGCACCAGGGTGAGGGCGGGGAGAAACATATGCTTTCCCAGGTCGGCCAGGTAAGCCCAAATGCTGCCGTGGGCCGCCCCGGCGGTGACCATGCCCCCGGTGGAGAAGGTCCGGCCGAGGAGCATGATCATGATCATCCCCAGCCAGAAGGTGGGGATGGACCAGAACCCCAGGGAGATCACCTGGAGGGCGAAATCCAGGGGGCGACCTCGTTTCCACGCCGCCAGTACCCCCAGGAACAGGCCCAGGAGGATGGAGATCAAGGTGGCGGGCACAAGGAGGACCAGCGTGTTCCCCATCCGCTCGAAAAGCAGCTCCAACACGGGGGTCTTGTAGGCGAAGGAGATCCCCAGGTTCCCCCGGAAGGTCTCGCGCACGAAGAGCCCGAACTGGACGATGAGGGGCTTGTCGAGGCCGAAGAGGCGTTCGTAGTGCTCGATCACGTCGCGGGTGATGCCCGGTCCGCGGATGAGGATCCGGGCCGGATCCCCGGGGATGACCCGGAAGAGGAAGAAGGTCACGGTGAGGATCAGCATCACCGTGACCAGGGATTCCACGAGCCGTCGCAGGAGATACCTCATTTCCCTGGATCAGGACAGCAAAAGGGGCCGGGCTTTACCGGCCCGGCCCCGCTTTCCCGTCACTCCGCCGGCCGCACCGAGAGGAAGGTCATGCGGTTGCAGAGCCCCACCAACTCCTGCTGCACGTATCCCGTCCACGCCAGGGAGTAGCCGTCGAGCTTGTCGGGCCAGTACATGATGATGTAGGGGAGATCCCGGTGGACCAGCTCCTGGGCCCGGCGGATGATCTCCGCCCGCTTCTGGGGATCCAGGGTCCTCTTTTGAAGGGTATAGAGGCCGGTGAACTCGGGGTTGTGGTAGTTGCTGTCGCTCCAGCCGCCGATCTGATAGGCGGAGAGCCACTCCAGGATGAAGGTGGGATCGGCGCCGATGTTCCATCCCCAGCCGAGGATATCGAAATCGGCGCGGTACCCGTCCTCACCCCAGATCTGGTCGTACATCTTGGCGCCCTCCATCACCGTGGGGCGCAGGCGGATCCCCGCCTTGGCGGCGTCCTCCTTTATGATCTCGAACACCCGCAGGAGCACCGAGTAGGAGGTCTCGATCCAAACCTCGAAGTCGAGCTTCACCGTCTCGGTCTTCACGATCCACTGGTCCGCCGGCACCCGCTCCAGGTGCCCGTCCGGGGCCACCACGTGCTTCCCGTCCTCGAGCTTGAGGGGCCGGATGGTGTAGGTGATGGTCTTCTCGCGGACCCCGTCGCCGTCGCGGTCCACCCAGCCGTTCTCTTCCAGGATCTGGGCCGCCTTCTCGGGGTTGAACTCATAGTAGCGCAGATCGGTGTTGAGGAACGGAGGGTACGGCCCCGCGTTGGGGAGGATGGAGGGGTTCGCCTGGGCGTAGCCCAACCACACGAGCTTTATGATCTTGTCCACGTCGATGCAGTGCGCCAGGGCCCGGCGCACCTCGGGCTGGAGGAGTGCGGGGCGGATGTTTTCATTCCAATCGGCGAGGTTGAAGATCACGTCGTGGAGCCACTGGGATTTGGTGGCGGAAACGTCGTAGCCCTTGGCCCGCTTTATCCTGGGGACCAAGGTCATGGCGGTGATCTCGAACGCCAGATCCACCTCCCCCGCCAAAAGCGCCTCCACCGTGGCGGTCTCCGAGTCGTAACGCTTGAAGATCAGCCGGTCGATGTAGGGCTTCTGCCCCCAATAGCCGTCGTACGCCTCAAGGATCACGTGCTGATCCTTCTTCCACTCCACCAACTTGAACGGCCCGTACCCGATCTCCGGCTTGTAGTCCAGGATGTACTCCAACGTGATCTCATCCAGGGGAGGACAGCGGTGCGGCGGCAGGAACACCAGGGGATCGTCGGCCAAAAGGACCTTTGTCAAGCGCTCCGGCTGCGGATACTTCATCTTCAACCTGAAGGAATACTCGCCCGTTTTCTCCACCGATTCGATGAACTCCAGATCCGCCCGCAGGATAGGCGGCATGGTCTTGAGGAGGGCCTTTATGTTGTAAACCACATCGTCGGCGGTGAGGGGCTCCCCATCGTGCCAGGTGATCCCCTCGGCGATGGTGAGATCCCAGGTGAGCAGGTCATCGGATATCTTTTCATCCACTACCAAAAGCGGCACCGGCTCGGACTTCTCGTTCAGCTGGTAGAGGCTATCGAACATGAGGTCGATGATGAAGCCCCCTTCCTCGGCCCAGTTGGTGGCGGGATTCAGGCTGGGAATCTCGGCTTCCCACCCCACCCGGAAGGTGAGGGGCTCGGCGGCCCAAAGGGGCAACGCCCCCAGGGCCAACACCACCAACAGCCATCCGCTTCGCGCCACAGAACCACCTCCTGAGAAAGTACTCACCTTGCTTATATACGAAAATTTCCCGCATAAGAAAAGGCCCCCGAAGGGGGCCTCTCCGGAGTTCCGTGGTAAAGCCAAGGGCTCACAAAGAAGCGGTGCTCACGAGCTTCCCCGCCATGTAATCCGCGTAGGCGGACATATCGAAGTGCCCGTGGCCGGAGAGCCCGATGAGGATCACCTTTTCTTCGCCCGTCTCCGCACACCTCCGGGCCACATCGATGGCCGCCCGCACCGCGTGGGCCGACTCCGGCGCCGGGATGATCCCCTCCGTCTGCGCGAACAGCACCGCTCCCTCAAAGATGTGCACCTGATCCAGGGCCACCGCTTTGACCACCCTTTTTTCCACCAGATGGGTGACGATGGGGGCCATCCCGTGATACCGCAATCCCCCGGCGTGGATGGGCGGGGGAACGAAGTCATGGCCCAAGGTGTGCATCTTGAGGAGCGGTGTCATCTCCGCGGTATCGCCGTAATCGTACCGCACCTCCCCCCGGGTGATGGTGGGGCACGCCACGGGCTCCACCGCCAGGAACTCCACCTCCCTCCCCCGCTCCCGGGATTCCCGGAGGAAGGGAAGCGCCAATCCCGCGAAATTCGAGCCCCCGCCCACACATCCCACGACCACATCGGGATAATCCCCGGCCATCTCCATCTGCAGGAGCGCCTCCTCCCCCACGATGGTCTGGTGCAGGAGCACGTGGTTGAGGACGCTTCCCAGGGAGTATTTGGTACCGGGGTCGCTGAGGGCCGTTTCGATGGCTTCAGAGATGGCGATGCCCAAGGATCCCGTGGAATTTGGGTTTTCCGCCAGGATCCTGCGGCCGGCTTCGGTGCGATCCGAGGGGGAGGGGGTCACCTCGGCCCCGTAGACCTCCATCATGACGCGGCGGTAGGGTTTTTGCTCGTAGGAGACCCGGACCATGTAAACGAGGCACTGGAGGCCGAACACGTGGCAGGCGAAGGAGAGGGCGCTGCCCCACTGCCCGGCCCCGGTCTCGGTGGTGAGGCGTTTGGTGCCCTCCAGCTTGTGGTAGTAGGCCTGG
>MTNL01000237.1 GCA_002010365.1 Candidatus Acetothermia bacterium JdFR-50
TCGGGGAGCTCGCCCTCCAGTTCCCCATCGGCTTCGGGTTGGCCATCTTGCTTGCGCGTAAATTCCGGGGGAAGAAGGTAGTCCAGCCGCTCCTCCTCATCCCCATGATGATCACGCCAGTAGTGGTGGGGTACATGGGGCGGCTCCTCTTCGAGACCCGTTCCGGCCCCATCAACTACTTCCTCAACCTCATGGGCCTTCCCAGCGCTCTCTGGCACACCTCCGCCAGCACCGCGCTGCTTACGGTGATCCTCCTGGACACGTGGCAGTGGACGCCGTTCATGATGGGGGTCCTCCTGGCGGGGCTGGTCTCCCTGCCTCCGGAACCGTACGAGAGCGCGAAGGTAGACGGCGCCTCGGGCCTGCAGATATTCTGGTACCTGACCCTTCCCCTCCTCAAGCCGGTGATCGCTTTGGTCATCATCATGCGGGCCCTGGCCATACTCCAGACCTTCGACATCATCTACGTTTTGACCATGGGTGGGCCCGGCACAGCCACCGAGACCATCGGCATCTACACCTATCTCGTGGGGTTCCGCTATTGGGACATCGGCCAGGCCTCCAGTGCCGCGTGGGTACTGGCCATGATGCTTTCGGTGGGCGTCACTATTTTCCTCAAGATGATGGGAAGGGAGCGGAGATGAACCTGCGCACACAAAAGCTCATCGGCCAGATCGTGACCTATCTTTTGATCGGGATCGCCCTCGTTTTCGCCCTTTTCCCCATCTACTGGATGCTCCTCACCTCAATTCAGCCCTCCGATGAACTCATGCAGTCTCCACCCCGCTTCATCACCACCAGGCCAACGCTGGAACATTGGCGCTTCGCCATCGAGAACAAGTGGAGATACTTCATCAACAGCCTCATCATCTCCTCCTCGGCCACGGCCATCGCCATCCTAGTGGGGGCGCTGAGCGGGTACGCCTTCGCCCGATATCGGGTAGGTGGAGACACGTTGCCCTTCTGGATCCTCTCCCTCAAGTTCTTTCCTCCCATCGCCGCCGCGGTGCCCTTTTTCCTGATGATGAACCGGCTTCGCCTCTTGGACACCCATATCGCGGTGATCATCCCCCACCTCATCATCACCATCCCCTTCGCGGTGTGGATGATCAAGGGTTTCGTGGCCGAGGTCCCCCGGGAGCTGGAGGAGGCCGCCATGATCGACGGCTGTTCCCATCTCGGGGTCATCCGCCGGGTAACCCTTCCCCTCATCGCCCCGGGGATTGTGGTGACGGCCCTCTTCTGCTTTATCTGGTCCTGGAACGACTTCCTGTTCGCCTTGATCCTCACCCGGAGCCACGCCATGACGCTGCCCGTGGCCATCGCGGGGATGCGGGAGGCCCACGGGCTCATGTGGGGCGCAGTTTCGGCCACGGCGGCCATGGCCACCCTGCCGGTGCTCCTCATGGCCATCGTGCTCCAGAAGTACATCGTCCGTGGGCTGGCGTTGGGCGCCGTCAAGTAAAGGAGGGGTTGAAGTGTCCCAGGACTTAAAACTTGGTCTCATCGGGGCGGGAAGGATCGGACGGCTACATGCCGAGAATTTGGTGCATCACGTCCCCGGGGTGGAGCTCCGGTGGGTGGCGGACGTAGTCGAGGAAGCCGCCGCCGGGATAGCCAGGGAGCTCAGGATCCCACGCTGGACCACCGAATACGAGCAAGTGCTCCAAGATCCCGATGTAGAAGCGGTGTTGATCTGTACCAGCACTCACACCCATGCTGAGATCATCGAGGCCGCGGCCGCTGCGGGGAAGCACATCTTCTGTGAGAAGCCACTGGCCCTGAACCTGGAAGAGATTGACGCCGCCCTGGCCGCGGTGGAGAAAGCGGGGGTGATCCTGCAGGTGGGGTTCCACCGCCGCTTCGACCCCCATTTCCGCCGGCTGAAATCCCTCATCGTGGAGGGCACCATCGGGAGGCCCTGGCTCCTCAAGATCACGAGCTACGATCCCGCGCCCCCTCCCATCGCTTACATCCGGGTCTCGGGGGGGATCTTCCTGGACATGACCATCCACGACTTCGATATGGCCCGGTTCCTATTTGGGGAGGTGGAGGAGGTGTACGCCGCGGGGTCCGTCCTCGTAGATCCCGATATCGGGGCCGCCGGGGACGTGGACACCGCGGTGGTTACCCTGAGGTTCGAGAGCGGGGCGCTGGGGGTGATCACCAACTGCCGCAAGGCCACCTACGGCCACGACCAGCGCATAGAGGTCCTGGGGGAGAAGGGCGGGCTCTTTGCCGAGAACCCCCTTCCCCACACCGCGGTGCTCGCCGACGAGGGGGGCTACCGTTCTGCCCCGCTCCACTACTTCTTCGTGGAACGGTATCGGGAGGCATACATCGCGGAGATGGAGGCGTTCGTGGCCGCGGTGCGGAATAAAACGTCCCCGCCCGTTACCGGACTCGACGGCAAGATCCCGGTGGTGATGGGGTACGCGGCGAAGCGATCCTTCGTGGAGAAGCGCCCGGTGAAAATCTCCGAGATCACGGGGTAAGCGCCTGTCTTCCCTTGAGTGTCCAGGGGAAAAAACCCTTTATTGGCGGTGGGAAAAACTTTGGGGTAGCATCGGGCTACAAACGTTTGCGAAGGAGGGAAGATGAAGGGTCTGGTGCTTTCGGCGAAATGGGAACCGCGCCCGGGATATGAGCTATCCGAATTCGAGAAGAAAACCGGAAAGGCCATCGAAGGGGCCCAGATCTGGCGCCATCCGGTGCTGGAGATAAAGGACCTCCCCACCCCCAAAGCCGGCCCCGGGCAGCTGGTCCTCAGGGTGAAGGCCTGTGGGGTGTGCGGCTCCGACGTCCACTTCTACGAGACCGACGATGAGGGCTACATCCTCTACCCCGGGCTCACCAAGTTCCCCGTGATCATCGGCCACGAGTTCGCGGGAGAGGTGGTGGAGGTGGGGCCGGGCCCCGAGACGGCGAACTTCAAGGTGGGGGACCGGGTGACATGCGAGGAGATGGTGTGGTGCGGCCACTGCCGCCCTTGCCGGGACGGCTTCCCCAACCACTGCGAGAACCTCGAGGAGATCGGCTTCACCATCGACGGGGCCATGGCCGAGTACATCGCCGTCCCCGCCAAGCTCTGCTGGAAGGNGGATGCCATCTTCGAGCGCTATGCCGACGAGGAGACGGCGTGGGAGGTGGCCGCCACCACCGAGCCCACCTGTGTGGCCTACAACGGGATCTTCGAGCGGGCCGGGGGGTTCCGCCCCGGGGCGTACGTGGTGGTCTACGGCGCCGGCCCCATCGGCCTCGCCGCGATTCAGCTCTGCAAGGCCGCCGGTGCCGCCAAGGTGATTGCCTTCGAAATCTCGGAGGTGCGCAAGAAACTGGCCAAAGAGGTAGGGGCCGACTACGTCTACGACCCCCGCGAAGTCACCCCCTCCGAGGTCGTGATGGATATCACCCACGGTGAAGGTGCCGATCTCTCAGTGGAGGCCGCCGGCGCCCCCGAGGTGACCATCCCCGAGATGGAGAAGACCCTGGCCATAAACGGCAAGATCACCGTGATCGGCCGGGCGGCCAAGCGGGTCCCCATGTTCCTCGAACGCTTCCAGGTGCGCCGGTCCCAGGTCTTCGGTGCACAGGGGCACTCCGGCCACGGGATCTTCCCCTCGGTGATCCGCATGATGGGCGCCGGGCTCATCGACAATACCGTAATGATCACCTCGCGCTTCCCCCTGGACGGGGCCGTGGCCGCCCTGGAGAAGGCCACCAAGCGGGAGGATGGAAAGATCATGATCAAGCCGTGATGGGTGATGCGTGATCGACGATGGGTGGTCAGTGACAAAAACCACCCATTACGCATCACTGATCACCTATCACAAAAAAGGAGGAGGAAATGGGTGAAACGAAGTGGTTGACCACCGAGCATCCGGCGGTGGTCTTTGAGGATACCCAGGTAGGGCGCCTGAAGAAGGAACTTTGGGACGCCCCCATGGAGGAGATCGAGCGGATCCTCGCCGAGTACGGGATCCCCTCCCCGCCGGAGCTCGCCGTGCCCGGGACCTACATCCAGACCACCCCACGGAGAAAGCTCGTGGAGAACCGAAAAAAGAACGACATCGTCATTATCCCCGTGGGGAGCACCGAACGTCACGGAGAACACTCCTGCTCCGGCCACGACACCCTCCAGGTAACCCAGATCATCGAGGCCGTGCGTCGCTATACCGCGAAGAAGGGGTACCCGGTCAACCTCGCTTGGCCCGTCAACTACGGCTCCCATCCCTTTCACCACATCGGGATGCCCGGGAACGTGATCATGCCCGAAGAGGTGACCCGGGAGACCCTGATCCACATCATGCTTGGCCTCTGGAACGATGGGTTCCGAAAACAAATCATCATCAACAACCACGGGCATCTGTGGGTGTTGGAGTCCGCCATCCACGAGTTCCTCTACCGGTACCAGCTCCCCGGGATCTACCGGGTGATGGACTGGCACCGGGCGGTGCGGGAGTTCTTCGTCCCGTGTGAGAAGACCGGCTGGGAAACCGACTTCGTCCACGCCGCCGAGCACGAGACCTCCTTGGGGCTTTTGCTCTTCCCCGAGGGGATGATCGAGATGGAAGAGGCCGTGGACGAGGAGGGAAAGCCCTTCCTCCCCGGCGGACACTTCGACACCTCGGTGGACCCCTACCGGCGGCCGCACCGCTGGTCCGAGGGCGAGGGACACATGGCCATCGAGATCCGTGCCACTCCCCACGGCTCGGTGGGGAAGCCCTCCCTCGCCTCGGCGGAGAAAGCGAAGCGCCCCGTGGCAGCGATCCTCAGGTACCTCACGTTGGTGATCGAGGAGATCCTGGAAAAGTTCCCGCCGGGAAAGCTCCCCCCCGTGGAGGACCTCACCCTGCGGCCGCCGGAGGAACTGGAGCCCTACCTCAAGTGGCCCGAGGAGCCGGGGTGGAAGTCGGCCTATGGGATCCCACGCCGGGGCATGTGGCTGGAGTGACCGTGACGCGTAACGGGAATAAACATAGGTGTGGAGCGAGGAAAACGTCGGGCCTCGTGCCCGACGTTTTTTGTCCCGAGAGGGGCTGCCATTCCGGAGTGAATCCCCTGTGCCCGGATTCATCCGGGGTGGCCGGCATGGGGCGTCGCCGGGGTGGATACTGGAGCTACGAGCGGCTAAGGTACGCCCAAACCGCGGGTACTCCCAAAGGCATCCCGAGATGGAGGACATCCCGATGAAAGATGTGCTGAGGGATCGGCCGTTGGGGATCATCGTCCCGCTGCAGGATCCGACGCCCTTTTCGCCGTTTCCGCCGGAGAGGTGGCGGGAGGCGCTCGTGGAGGTTGCCCGCGCCGGTTTCACCGCGGTGGAGCTCGCCATCACCGATCCCACAAGGGTGGATCAGGACGAGGTGGCAAAAGCCTTGAGGGAGGTGGGCCTCCATTTAGTCTCCATCACCACCGGCCAGGCCGCGGGGATCGAAGGCCTCTCCCTCTCCTCACCCAACGAACCCGTGCGGGAGCGGGCCGTCGCCCGCATCAAAGCACACATGGAGTTCGCCAAGCCCTTCGAGGCGGTGGTGATCGTGGGATCGCTCCGCGGGGCCGAGGGGGACCGAAGGCTCCTCGTCGAATCCCTGCGGGAGTGCGCTGCCCACAACCCGGGGGTGAGGCTCGCGTTCGAGCCCCTGAACCGCTACGAAACCCGACTCGTGAACACCGTGGCCGAGGCCCTGGAGCTCATCGAGGAGGTGGGCGCCGAGAACCTGGGGATCCTGTTCGACACCTTCCACGCCAACATTGAAGAACCGCGTTTCGCCGACTCCATCCGCGCCGTGGGGGAACGGCTCTTCCACGTGCATCTGGCCGACTCCAACCGCTGGGTTCCCGGGGCGGGCCATCTCCCCTTCGGCGAGGTCTTCCGCACCCTTAAGGAGATCGGTTACCGGGGGGGCCTCATCCTGGAGTGCTTCCCGAAGCCGTCGCCGGAGCGGCTCTTCGCCCTCGCCCGGCGGCCCGGGAGCTGATACCCTAAGCCCCGGTGTTCTCCGGTGTCCTGGTGCCGATCTTCCTCCTCGCGGGGGTGGGGTATACCGCGGGGAAGCTCCTGCATTTGGATCCCCGCCCCATCGCCAGGCTCGCCTTTTGGACCTTCTCCCCCGCCCTCATCTTCGAGTCGTTGCGCACGGCTTCCCTCTCCTGGGAGGAGATGGGGACGGTGGCGATCTTCGTCTCCGCCCACTACATCGGGATGTACCTCCTCTCGCTCCCGTTGGGAAAGGCACTCTTCAAGGGCGATCGGGATGCCCGGGCCGCCGCCTCACTGGTCCTCACCTTCGGGAACTGCGGGAACCTCGGGTTCCCCCTCCTCCTCTTCGCGTTGGGGGACAAAGGGCTGGAAGTGGGAGCCGTGTTTCTGGCGGTGAACACGGTATATCTGGCGACGCTGGGAGTGGCCATCGCCGCGGGAGACCTGGGGCGCCCGGTGGAATCGGTGAAGGCTATCTTCAAGGTGCCGTGGCTGTACGCCGTGGCTGCCGCCCTGGCGGCCCGGGAGCTCCCGGAGTTCCCCCTCTGGCTCTCCCGCACCACCGGGGCGCTGCGGGATGGGGCTATACCCCTCCTCTTGATCCTCTTGGGGCTGGAGCTCGCCCGGATCGATCCGCGACGGGTGTTCGCCGGGGCCACGGGCCTGGCCGTCGGCAGACTCGTCCTCGGGAGCGCATTGGCCTGGGTCCTAGCTTTGGCCATGGGCCTCCAAGGCACGTTGCGGAGCGCCCTGATCCTGGAGGGAAGCGTTCCCAGCGCGGTGAACGCTTTCCTTCTGGCTTTCGAGTTCAAGCGTCGTCCCGACCTGGCCGCGGCGGCCCTATTCTTTTCCACCGTGCTATCCGCCGGGACACTGTGGCTGACGCTCCTGGGGCTTTCTCCCTGACCATATCGGTTTGTCGTGAAACCCGGGAGGTCTTAAGCTGGGCTCAAGCCCTTCGGGGCTAGAAGGGGTGGGATGATGAGGGCTAAAGCTTGGCTTGTGAGCGCGGTTTTCGTGTTCGTGTTGATCCTCGCTGGATGTGCTATCTGGGAGGAGCTTGTGCCCCCGGATACGGCGCCTGCGGTTCAAGCGACCGTGGGCGAGCTGGAGATCGCGATACGGCTCACCTGGAGTCCGGTGGAGCGCGCCGAGACCTACAGCGTGTTCCGGGCGGAGGACGAGGGGGGTCCTTACACCTACATCGGGGAAACTCCTTACACCACGTACCGGGACGAGGTGAGCATGGAGAACACCGGTCGCTGGTACTGGTACAAGGTCAGGGCGTGCAACGCCTCCGGCTGTGGTCCGGAATCGGCCCCTGTGCAAGGCTACGCGGGCAAGCCTCCTGAACCCCCGGCGAACGTGGAAGCAAGCGATGGCACCTACGCCGACAAGATTCTCGTTACCTGGGATCCGGTACCCGGAGCGACACAATATGAGATATTGCGAGATCGAACACCAGGGGGAGGTTTTAATCC
The DNA here is from genome assembly GCA_002010365.1 of Candidatus Acetothermia bacterium JdFR-50. Taxonomy (GTDB): domain Bacteria; phylum Bipolaricaulota; class Bipolaricaulia; order Bipolaricaulales; family Bipolaricaulaceae; genus UBA3571. The sequence goes on from MTNL01000237.1 coordinate 7,465, forward strand.
CATCGCCACGGTTTCCACGCTTCAATACGAAGACACAAACGTACAGCCCGGGTTAATCTATCAATACAAAGTGATAGCCCATAACGACTACGGCTTCACCCTCCCTTCCAAAGGGGATCCCGGTTGCGTCTATCCCTGCCCGGTGCCGTGAAATAAATCGGGGGCACTGAAACCGGGTACCGAGGATCGGTGTATCTCCGGGCGAGGTGGTGGATATGCGGGCCATACTCGCCTTCCTGCTCCTTTCCTTGGGTCTCATCGTCCTCGCCGATGAGACGTGGGTGGTGGTGACCCTGGATAAGATCGAGTTCGCGGGGAACCTGATAGAGTGGCCGCGGTTCAAGGGGAACCCCATAAACTTTGTCTCGGTGGTGGCCACGGGAAATACCTACCAGAAGCTCGCCTGGCCCACTATCGGCTGGTACACCATTGCCGACGAGGGCACGGAATTGGTCCAGGAAACGGAGGCCATACCCCTCTTCGCCCTCCCCGCCGACCGGATGGGGAAGCGCCTGGGGATCGCCATTCAGTTCCTGGGCAATACCGAGTTCGATTGGGACCACCGCTACATCTCCGAGCTGCTCGCTGATCTGGAAAAGATCCTGCGTCGCAGGCTCGCGGCCTCCATTCCTGTCCCCACCCTGCCCGGGTCGAGGGGCACGGGATCGCAGGAGCCGGCCGAGGCGTATCGCCACTACACCGTTTTCGACCTCTTCATCCAAACCTTCGGCCCCGACGCGTGGGAGGGGAACGACGTGCGCACATATGCCGCTGAGGCGATATCGGAACACGACGTGGTCCGGTTCCGCTACTCCATCCGCAGGGTGTCCCTCTCCGTGGGGCTGCGGGCCCGCGTCCGACTCGAGGGGATAAAGACCGTGGAGAACGGGGATTCCTTGAACGGCGAGATCTTCATTCAAGCCCGCGCCATCTCTGGGTTTGGCTCCTCGGGGGCACCGATTCAGCGCACCGCCAGGATCCCCGCCTCGGGCCACTACTCCATGGGCGACGGGGACGAAAAGGTCCTCTCCGCCGTCCTCTTCGAGGGTGAGGTCGAACCGTTCCTCTACCTCGAGATCGCGGTGTGGGACGAGGACAACCCCGAGATAAGGGACCAGCACGACCTCCTCGGGGGATTCTTCGGGCTCTGGCTCCCCTGGAAGCTCTCAAATCTCCCCGGGGGCGCGAAACGCCTGGTCGTCCCCAAATCCACCCCCGACGGGGAGGTCCTGATCTACCTGCGCCTGGAACTCCTGGGCTAGGGCCCCGCCAAGGTATCGCCGAGGAAGTCCAGGATAGCGGCGACGGCCATGCGGGCTGCGGGGGTTTCGGGACGGTTTATGAACCCGTGGCCCGCGCCGGGGATGACGAGGAGTTCGACCTCCACCCCGGCCCGCCGCAGGGCATTAGCCATCCGCACCGACTCCTCATAGGGGACGACGCGGTCATCACGGCCGTGGATGAGGAGGAAGGGAGGATCGGCGGGGCTGGCCCAGGTGATGGGCG
>MTNL01000015.1 GCA_002010365.1 Candidatus Acetothermia bacterium JdFR-50
CGGTGGGACGGAGAACTCCGCGTCCTGTTCCGTACCTTGGTGGGCATCCGGAAAAAAGAGACGGCGCTCCGCCGTGGGGAACTTCGCTTCGTCGCAGCAACGGACAGGGCTTTCTCCTTCGTGCGGGAATGGGCCGAAGAGAGGGTCGTGTTCTGCGGTAACGCCGGAGACAGACCCACAGTCTTTCCCCTGGACCGCTCGGCGAGGGATCTCCTTACCGGAGAGCTTCACCGGAGCAAGGTGGTCGTCCCTGCGAAATCCTTTGTGTTCCTCAAGCCGCGTTGAGTCTCCGGGGGCTTCCCCCTTGACCCGAGGCGAAGCGATCGTTAACCTCTTGTTTGAGGTGAAAGTTCTTGTCTGACAGTCAAAACAGCGATCTCGGGCTCGGAACGCGGCTGCGGAGGTTGAGGCAGGCCAAAGGGCTTACCCTGAAGGAACTCGCCAAACGGGTAAACAAATCGGAATCGTACCTCAGTCGGCTGGAACGGGGAGAGGTTAACCCCACCCTTAGCACCCTGAAAGCCATCGCCGATGAACTCGGCCGGTCCATTATCCACCTCTTCGACGATGACCTCTCCCGCACCGAGGGTCTCATCAAGAAGGGAGAACACCGGGAGCTCGTGATCTCCCCCCACCTCAAGTACATCGTCCTTTCCGAACCCAACAGCGAAATCTCCATGTTCAAGATGATCCTGAAAAAAGGGGGAAACAGCGGTGATCGCCCCTACTGCCACAAGGGCATTGAGTGCGGGATCCTGTTGAAGGGAAAGGTCCGGATCGTGGTGGGCGATCGGGAATACATCCTGGAGGAAGGCGACAGCCTCACCTATCGGAGCGAGGAGCCCCACTGGTTCGAGAACGTGGGTGATGGGGACGCGGTGGCCATCTGGGTCGTGACTCCTCCCACCTTTTGATGGGGGCGTGGACCGCGCCGGGAGAAAGGAGCCGGATGAGGATCGGGTTGATCCGCGTGATAAGCCTGGAGGACCCCGAGGCCCTGAACGCCCACGGGGAGTGGATGGGGGCGCATTACCCTTGGCTCGAGGTGGAAAGCCGCGCCATCCCCGGGTTCCCCGAGGGTTTATATAACCCCGAGCTCGAGCGGGCCGCGGTGCCGGCGATCCTGGAGGTGGGGGAAGAGCTCGCCCCCGAGGTGGACGCCTTGGCGGTGAGCTGTGCCGCGGACCCCGGAGTGGCGGAGCTGCAGGAACGTTTCCCCCATCTCCCGGTTATCGGGGCGGGGAGCGCCCTGGGGTGTATCTGCCGCTCCCTCGGCCGGAAGGTGGGGTTTCTGACCATCACCCCCGAGCTTCCGGAAGCGGTGATTCGGGGTCTGGGCGATGTGGAGTATCGTTGGGAACACGTCCCCGGCGTCCACAAGACCACCGATCTCGCCCGGGCCCGGGAGGCCATCATGGCCAAAGCGAAGGAGCTCGGGGCCCGGGGTTATGGGGCCATTGGCCTCGCCTGCACCGGCTTCAGCACTCTACGGATCGCCCCCCGACTCCGGGAAGAGCTGGGGATCCCCGTGATCGATCCCGTGTTGGCCATGGGGGCCGTCCTGAGCCTTATCGGGGCGACGAAAAGTCCTGCGGGGAGGGGGTGATAGCGGGAACCCGTCCGGACTGGCAGCACACAGGCACGGACAACACGGTGACCTGATCCAAAGAAGGGAGGGAAGTTGAAGAAAGCAAGAATCGGGTTTGCGGTAGGATTGTTTTTGGCACTGGCGTTCCTCGGGGTCGCCCAACCCAAGTCTGGGGGGACTTTTGTCATCGGATTGGGCGAGGAGCCTGACACCCTGGATCCCAACAAGACGAACCGGTTCCATTCCCTGGTTGTTCTCAGTTACGTGGTGGAGCCCTTACTCACCTTGGACAAGAACTACAACCCCGTCCCGCTCCTTGCCGAAAGCCTGGAATGGTCCAATGACAAGCTCACCATGGTGGTCCATCTCAAGAAGGGGATTACCTTCCACAACGGGCAGGAGATGACCTCCCGGGATGTGAAGGCGTCCTACGAGCGGTACTTCAAGCTCTCCCCCTTGGCCACGTACCTCCCGCCCCGCAAGAATGGGATCATCGAGATAGAGACCCCGGATCCGTACACGGTGATCTTCCACTTCGGAAGCCCCAAGCCCCTGGCGCTCTACTACCTCGCCGACGCGCATCTTGCCATCATGCCCGCCGACTGGCTCGCCTCCACCCCGGACGAGGAGATCGGGGTGAAGGAGCTGGTGGGTACAGGGCCCTTCAAGTTCGTGAAGTGGATCCGCGGCGACCGCATCGTGATGAAGCGGTTTGACGATTACAAACACGCCCCCGACTTCATCAGCAACAAGGGACCCGCGTATGTGGAGGATCTCATCATGCGCATCGTCCCCGAGGACGCCACCATGATCGCCGAGCTCATGTCCGGGAACATCGACTACACTTTCGACGTCCCGCTTTCCGCCTACAAGCAGCTCAGCGCCATGAAGAACCTGGTGGTGAAAGCCGCCCCCACCTTCAGCGTTCAGTACCTGGTCTGCAACATGGAAAGGCCCGTTTTCCTGGACAAGCGCGTCCGGATGGCCATCGCCCACGCCGTGAACAAGGACACCATCGCCAAGGCCGCGTGGTTCGGAGTGGGTAGCCCCATCTATGGCCTGGTGGGTCCCGGCACCATTGGCTACTGGAAGGGCATGGAGTACGTGGCGTACCCCTACGATCCCGACAAGGCCCGAGCCTACTTGGATGCCGCCGGTTGGGTGGACACGGACGGGGATGGCATCCGCGATAAGGACGGAGTGCCCTTGGAGCTCACCCTTATCACCTTCTCCAACATCGATCAGTGGAAGCGGGCCGGGGAGATCGTCCAGGCGCAGCTCGCGGAAGTGGGGATCAAAGTGAAGCTTGAACTGGCCGAGGTGGGTGCTACCTACGACCGCGCCGAGGCGGGGGATTATGATCTCGGCATTTTCCGCAATACCTGGTGGCTGGGGCAACCGTACCTCCGCTTCCTCACTCACTCCGACAACATCCACTCCAGCAACTTCGGTCAGTACAAGAACGACGTCCTCGACAAGATGCTCGACCTCTCCATGGAGGCGTTGGATGACGAGCTCCGCCGGGAGGCCTTCATCGTTGCCCAGGTGATGGTGGTGGAGTCCGCCATATGGATTCCCCTTGTGGCCAACGTGAACATCATCGCTGCCAAGTCCGATGTGGGCGGCTTAGACGAGCTCTTCTCCCACCCTTGGCAGCCCCCCCTCATGCGGGCGCTGGTGTTGTACAAGAAGTGAGGACGGAAAGGGGACGGGGCTTGCGCCCCGTCCCCTTTTGATCTCCCGTGGAAGCATGCTCACATATGTCAGCAGGCGGATCCTGGTGAGTATCCCGGTAGCCTTCGGGATTACCCTTATCATCTTCATGCTCATGCACGTCTCCGGCGATCCGGTCCGGTTGATGTATGGGCCAAACGTCCCCAAGGAGACCATAGAGGCCAAGCGAAAAGAGTTAGGATTGGATAGGCCCATCTATGAACAGTACCTGCGCTGGCTCAGCAAGCTCTTTCAGGGGGACCTGGGGCGGTCCATTCACGTCCAGGACAAGGTCTCGAACCTGATCCTGGCCCGGCTCGGCCCGACCCTGGAGCTAACCACGGTGGCCCTTTTACTGACACTCCTTTTCTCCATCCCCATCGGAGTGATCTCCGCCGTCAGGCCCTACTCCTGGATCGACAACATCGGCCGGGTGTTCGCCCTCTTTTGGGTATCCATGCCTTACTTCTGGCTGGGGATCATCCTGATGCTCCTTTTCGGCGTCAGGTTAGGGCTTTTGCCTATCTCCGGCCGCGGGGGTCCCATCTGGACCGTCGAGGGGATCCGCCACCTGATCCTCCCCGCCCTGACGCTGGGCCTTCCCCCCATGGCGTTGTTCACCCGGTTCGTGCGTTCCAGCATGCTGGAGGTGGTGAACGAGGAGTACATAAGAACGGCCCGCAGCAAGGGGCTCGGGGAGAGGACGGTGATCTACCGGCACGCGTTGAGGAACGCCTTGATCCCGGTGGTGACGCTTCTTGCGCTGCGGTTGCCCTGGCTGGTGGGCGGGGCGGTGATCACCGAGACGGTCTTCTCCTGGCCGGGGATGGGGAGGCTCCTCGTGGATGCGGTGAGTCAACGGGACTATCCCGTGGTGCAGGGCGTGGTGCTCATCCTGGCCATCCTGGTGCTCCTTTCAAACCTAGCCGCCGATCTGATGTACGCCTACTTGGATCCCCGGATCAGATTGGACTGAGGGGGAAGGGGTGCTGGAGTCCAGGGGGATAAAGCGGTTCCTGCGCAACCGGCTGGCCGTTTTGGGGCTCGTTATAGTGGCCCTGGTGATCTTGGTGGCCATCCTTGCCCCGTGGATCGCCCCGTTCGATCCGCTGAAGCAGAACTACGATGAGCTCCTGCAGCCCCCCTCGAAGACACATCCCATGGGGACCGATGCCCTGGGGAGGGACCTCTTCAGTCGGGTGATATATGGCAGCCGCTACGCCCTGATGATCGGCGTGGCGGTGGTGTTGCTGGAGCTGGCGGTGGGGGCAACCTTGGGGTTCATCGCCGGTTACTTCGGCAGGGCGTTGGACTCGGTGATCATGAGGTTGGTGGACATGGTACTGGCCATCCCCACCCTGGTTTTGGCCATGGCCATCGCCGGAGCGTTCGGCGGGGGGTTATGGGTGATGATCGTGGCTATCGCGGTGGCGGGCTGGGGGCAGTTCGCCCGTCTGGTCCGGGCCCAGGTCCTTTCCCTGAAAGAGGTGGCCTTCGTGGAGGCGGCCCGCGCCCTGGGGGCATCCCACTTGCGGATAATCCTACGCCATCTCCTTCCCAACAGTATGGGACCGGTCTTGGTTTACACAACCCTCTACATACCCGCCGCCATCCTGTGGTCCGCCTCCCTCAGCTTCCTCGGCCTGGGGGCACAGCCCCCCACCCCCGAGTGGGGGGCCATCATTGCCGACGGGAGGGGGTTCATCTCCTTCGCCTGGTGGATCTCCACGTTCCCCGGATTGGCCATCATGGTCACCACCCTGGGCTTCAACTTCCTGGGGGATGGGCTCCGGGACGCCCTGGACCCGAAGTTCGGGCGCCAACTTTAGGGGGAGACGGATGGGGGAAGACCGGATCATAGAAGAGGTACTGGCCTGGGATCCCTGGGGCCCCGTGGTGGAGCTCTGTTCCGAGCTGATAAGGATCCCCAGTGAGAACCCGCCCGGGGACTGCCGTGAGATCGCGGGGTTCATAGCCGCTTACCTCGAACGCGCCGGGATCCCGGTGCGGAGGATGGAGGGGCCTTCCGGCCAGCCGAGCCTGATCTCGGAACTCGAGTTCGGCGAAGAGCCGGTGCTGATTCTGAACGGGCACATGGATGTGGTACCCGCGGGAGACCCCTCCCACTGGTCCTGGGACCCTTACGGGGGAGCGGTGGAGGAGGAGTACGTACTGGGCCGTGGGGCCAGCGACATGAAAGGGGGGTTGGCCGCGCTGCTCGTGGCCTTCGTGCACATGGCCCGGACGGCCCCCCCGGACCTCCAGGGAAAGCTCGTGCTCATGGCGGTGCCGGACGAGGAGACCGGGGGGCGAAACGGCACCGGGTTCCTGCTGGAGCAGGGGTTGTGCGGGGACGCCTGCCTGATCGCCGAGCCCTCGGGCATAGACCCCACCATCGGGCAGAAAGGGAGCATCTGGCTCCGGTTACGGGCGGAGGGAAAACCCGCCCATGGGAGCCTCTCGCCCCTGGTGGGGCGGAACGCCATCCGGGAGATCTGCAAAGGAATAGAAGTGCTTTACGGCCTCTGGGAAGAGAAATGGCCGATTCCGCCGCGGGAACGGGAACTCATCGCCCGCACCCAAACGATCCTCCGGTCCCGGGGATTGGCATCCCCGGCGGAGACGCTGGGCCGGGTCACCGTGAACGTAGGACGGATCTCGGGCGGTGAGAAGGTGAACATGGTAGCGGATAGCTGTGAGGCCCACTTCGACCTCCGGGTCCCCATCGGCCTCGAGACCTCCCGGGTCCTCCGGGCCGCCGCGGAGCGACTGGAGCGGGCCGGCCTCGGGGGCGCCCGCCTCGAGCCCCTGGTTTCCCCCAACGAGTCCAACTACACCCCGCCCGAAGAGCCCTTCGTGGGACTGGTGTTGGAATCTATTGCCGCCGTCACCGGGGAGAAACCGCGACCTCTTCTGCAATGGGCGTCCAGCGACGCCAGGTTCTTCCGCTACCGGGGGATCCCCACGGTGCAGTTCGGCCCCTGTGAGCTCGAGGGCATCCACGGGTACAACGAGCGGGTGCGGATGGACGACCTGGTACAGTCCGCCCGGGTTTACGCCCTCGTCATGCGGCGTTTTCTGGGAGAAAAACCGAGCTGAGACAGCATATCCCCCCAAGGAGGGTGAGATGCTACGAGAGGTCATGGAAGCGATGGAGATCCTGGAAGGGGCGGACGCGTGCGGCGAGGCCGTCCGCGCATGGCTTATGGAAAAGGGCCTGCGTCACGAAGAGGTGGAGGTGACGCGGATAGAAGGCGAGAAGGGTTCCACGGACTTCGTCGTGGCCCGGATCACTTCCCCCGAGGGGTCGGGATCCACCCTGGGGATCATCGGCCGGCTCGGCGGGGTAGGAGCGCGGCCGGAACGGATAGGGCTCGTCTCCGACGCCGACGGCGCCATCGTGGCCCTGGCGTGCGCGGCAGCGTTGGCGCGGATGCGCGCCAGGGGCGACTCCCTGCCCGGCACCGTGATCGTCGCCACCCATATATGCCCCAACTCCCCCGTGATCCCCCACGAACCGGTCCCCTTCATGGGGGCTCCGGTGGACATCGCCACCATGAATCGCCACGAGGTGGACCCCAGGATGGAGGCCATCCTCTCCATCGATACCACCAAGGGCAACTGGGTCATCAACCGCCGCGGCTTCGCCATTACCCCCACCGTGAAGGAGGGATATATCCTTCGGGTCAGCGAGGACCTCTTGCGGATCATGAGCTACGTCACCAACGAGCCGCCGGTGGTCCTCCCCATCACCACCCAGGACATCACCCCCTATGGGAACGGCCTCTTCCACATAAACAGCATCATGCAACCCGCCACCGCCACTTCCGCCCCGGTGGTGGGGGTGGCCACCACCGCCTGCATCCCCGTCCCGGGCTGCGCCACCGGGGCAAACCAAGTGGTGGACATCGAGATGGCGGCGCGGTTCTGTGTGGAGGTAGCCAAAGAATTCACCGCCCATCGCTGCCGGTTCTACGATCCCGAGGAGTTCGAACGGCTCGTCGCCCTCTACGGCCCCATGCGGCACCTGCAGACCCTGGGAAGGAGGGAAGCTTGAGGAGGTTGGGCCTCGTCACCATCGGCCAGAGCCCCCGGGACGATGTGGTCCCGGAGATCCGGCGGCTCCTTCCCCCTGATGTGCGGATTTACGAGGCGGGGGCCCTGGACGGCCTCTCTCCGAGGGAAATCGCCGCCCATCCCCCATCTTCCCCGGAGAGGACCCTGGTCACCCGCCTCCGGGACGGCACGGAAGTCGTGGTGGACGCGGAGTTCATCCACGGGCGCCTCCAGGCCGCCATCGAAAGACTGGGGAAGAAGGTGGATCTCATCGGGCTCCTTTGTTCCGGCAAATTCCCGGATTTCCAAAGCCCGGTGCCCCTGCTCGTCCCCCACCGGCTGCTTCAAGGGGTCCTCTCCGCCCTCCGCCTCCCCGGGCCGCTGGGCGTGTTGGTTCCCTCTGCCAAACAGGTGGGCCCGGCGGAGGAGGAGCTGCGGGGTTGGGGCATCGAAGCGGTGGCATGTGCCGCCTCCCCCTACCGGGGGGATGTGCGGAGCGCCCTGGGGGAGCAGGTAACCTTCCTGCGGAAGCACGGGGTAGCGGCGGCGCTCCTCCACTGCTTCGGGTACGGGGAGGAACCGAGGGAGTTCCTCCGGGAGTCGCTGGGGGTTCCGGTGATCGCGGTCCGATCCCTTCTCGCCCGGACCCTGGCAGAATTTCTGTAAGGTACAGAGCTAACGCCCTTTCCGGGGGAGGGAGAGCTTCCCCACGACCCCCGCCAAAAATTCCCTCCCCCGTAGAAAATCCTCCTCGGTCCGCAGTTCCAAATACAGTAGGGGATCGTTTCCCCCTTGGAATAGCGCCCCCATTACCGTCGTCCATGGAACCGTGCCGGTCCCTGGAGGATCATGAGAGTCTTTTTTTCCGTCGTTGTCGTGGAGATGGACCACCGCGATCCTTTCCGACCCGAGTTCCTCGAGGAACCTCCTTACTCCTCCGGGGGAGATGTTCGCGTGTCCCACGTCCCACGTCACCCACACGGGCCCCCCCACGGCGGCCAGGATCTCCTCCAGCTCCCGGGGGGTGGTCGCACATTTGGCCTTTCCCCACTCGGCGGGGTTCTGGTTTTCCAGGCACAGCTTTATCTCACCGACCTCACGGAGCATCTCCCGAAGGGCTCGGGCGGTGAGCTCCCGGGCCCGAGCCAGCAGCATAGGAGTTGCATATTTCGCTTCCAGAAAGCCAGGATGGACGGTGTATGTCTCGGCACCGATCCTTTGCGCCACCTCCAGCGCCCGCAGGTGCTCGTCCACCGCGGCCCTCCGGCGGTAGCCCAGCGGCGAACCGATGTTGGCATAGGGACCGTGCAGAGAGTAAATGAGGTCGTATTCCCTCCGGGCCTGCGCCAACTCCCGCACCGTGCTCCGGGGGAGGCGTTCCGGCAGGATGAAGGGAAGCTCGTGTTTGAACTCCACCCCGCCGAAACCCGCCTCAAGACAAAAGCGCAGCATCTC